>NZ_JAVFVN010000683.1:0-360 GCF_030910085.1 Stenotrophomonas maltophilia group sp. RNC7
ACCGGTCTATGCATTTTCTGAAAATGAAATCCGTACGACGCTCCATTCGGATGAGATACAACATATTATCTCGCAAGCGATGGAGGGAGATAAGGCTCCCGGAGCATCAATAACTGTAACAAACGGGACGGAAATCCTATATGAGCAGTATGGATTCAGCAATATAAGGGCAAAAACGCCGGTAACGGAGGATACATTATTTGAGCTTGGCTCAACCACAAAAGCATTTACGGCGTTGGCGATGCTGGCACTTGAGGACGAGGGTGTCCTTTCGCTTGAGGATAATGTCTCCAAATATGTGCCCTGGTTTAACGTAAACTACAACGGCAAAAATGTCGAAATTACCATTGAGCAGCTGAT
>NZ_JAVFVN010000716.1:0-1059 GCF_030910085.1 Stenotrophomonas maltophilia group sp. RNC7
TATTATTTATTGATATCGTTAAATTGCTCTTCTTTCTATTCATGTATTAAATTTATCACATCCATTCTACTTTTTTTGTTTGAGTATCAATCATTTTCACATTTTTAGACACAAAAAAGCCCACTAGAAGCTTTGATTTCTTTTATACAATCAAAACCCCTGGAGGGCTAACATTAGTTATAATAATTAAAATAATAGTGAATAAACATATATTTTATTATACACAATTTTTTTATATAGTAGAGTGTTCTTTTCTATATTTTAATCAGTTTTCTTTTTAATTTGATTAAAGTTGATGTAATTCAGCTTTATATCTTGTATTTAACAAATTAATTGGCACTTCTTTCTCACCAGATACTTCAAAATTCACTTTTCCATTCACTATATAAATGCGTTCTACTATTTGAATTTTAGTTGTCAATCGTTCCTTATTTCTCCTTACCTTACGAGCCTTTTCAAAGTCAATAATATCCATATACATGCACCCCTACATTGTTACATCCGTAATTTACAGTCAACAACATCTGTCAAATACAATTTGTTTTCAAATCTAAATGCATCTGTTGTAGTGATTTGATTAGTATTGAGATCAATTTTTTTGACATCCATGACCTCATGAAAAATAAAACCGTCTTTATAATACCAAATATCCACTTCTTTTTCTAAATGCAGCGCTTTTCTTAATACCCATCCTATTTCTTCTTTTTGCTGTTCATCCAGAATAGGTCGTGGTACTTTTACTTGTTCTTGAATGATTTGATTAATCCCTTGAAACTGTTCTGACATTGCAGCGAACGGACTCCACTTTACCATGCCTCTCCCAGGTTTGGGAACTTTTAATTGTTTCATGCCTTATGGCCTCCTAACAAGGTGTTTCTAAATTTTATTGTTGAAGCAGGAGTGTATGATATTCCTCTCAAGATACTGTTTCTCCCATACTTACTTCGAATCTCGTCCATTACATTTGTTAATTTATATTGTCTTTCCCTCTTCTCAATATCATCAAAAATTGATAACTGTTCCTCTCCATCAGCCACTAAGTTAGATAGTACTATGTTG
>NZ_JAVFVN010000720.1:0-453 GCF_030910085.1 Stenotrophomonas maltophilia group sp. RNC7
GATCTATGCGGCGCTGGTGCCGAACATCCGCGGCCTGGAGCGGGCGCTGGAGGCCGGCGTCGACGAGATGAACCTGGTCATGTCTTGCAGCGAGACGCATAAACGCGCCAACCTGCGCATGACCCGCCAGCAATCGTTCGACGAACTCAGCCAGGTGCTGGCCGCCGCCGCGCGCGCCGGCGCCGGATCGGCCAGCGCCTCCAGCAGCGGGCCGCCGAATGCGGCCAGCGTCTTGCCGCTGCCGGTGGGCGTATGCAGCAGGCCGGATTCGCCGGCCAGATAACGCCGCCAGGTTTCGCGCTGGAACGCGGCGGGCTTCCAGCCGCGCGCCGCGAACCACGCCAGCAAGGGGCCGTCCCGCCGCGCGGCGCTCATCGCGCCAGGGCCTTCAGGGTATCGAGCCGGTCGGCCTGGTCGGCGCGCTTGTCGTGACGCCAGCGCAGGATGCGCGGA
>NZ_JAVFVN010000780.1:0-1941 GCF_030910085.1 Stenotrophomonas maltophilia group sp. RNC7
CTTAAATGAAATGAAAGGGGATTAGGAAGTAATGACAGTAATAATCGGAGGGATTTTTGAAAACTATGTGCAAATTTCTGCTGATCGTAGGAGAAGTATATTTAATGGAAAAGAATTTTCACATTCTATAGAGGAGTGGGCAAATAAAATCATTCAGCTTTCTGATCATATTGTTTTAGCTGCATTAGGTGATGTTGAAGCAACTGTGAAATCTAAAAAGAGACTGATGCAGGTGTTTCAACAAAATCCAAATATAAGTTTAGGAGAGTTGGTTGAAGAATCGCAGTCTATTTTCCGAGAAGAGCTTATGAACAGAAAAAAAGAATATGCGGAAGAACTTCACAAAAAGAAATCTTTCATTTGCAGGGTCTTTTCTAAAAAGAAACCATTAGAAGAAATTAAGGTAAATGCTGCATATTTAATTGGGGGCTTTGATCACGATAAAAATGAACCTTTTCTTTATGTATTTGGAAATATTAATAATTATAAATTAAAGGACTTGAAAGCTCCACATTTTGTCCCTTTAGGTGAGTGTATGGATGAAATAAGAAACCGATTAGAAGAAAGATTACATGTTAATATTTCATTAGGTATGTGTATGAAAGAATTTGGAGAAGAAATAAAATTTGCTGCTAGTAAGAAACAATCCGTTAATGAAAATGTATACCATTGTACAATCACTAAAAAAGGGATTACTTTCAGGGAAACTCCACCTAAGCCCGCAATATAGATGGTTATGAGCAAACTTCTTTCTAAAGTAGTGTATGACTATTAAAGGGAGTGGAAGATAAGTGGATAGTGAGTTTTTAATTAAGATACCTGGTAAGGGGCTTTCGTTGGAGGAGATAGCATCTTCATACCTAGAATTGATAGAAGATGATTTTAATATAACAATTGAAGAAATGGCTGATTATCTTAGTTGTAGTTATGACTATGTACAAAGGAACATAGCGCCATGCATCTATCATGTATATATTAACTCTGTAGCAAATAAGGCTTTATTTACACATTGTGAGGGTAGTAAATATGTGGAGCTGTTCACGAAACGTAAATTATTTTCGCGAAGTGAGTTTCAACAATTCTTGTTGAAAGAGTCAGTTTTGCTTGTTGATCGGCAACGGTATTACTTGGACGAGTTAAGCATCGCATCCAGGGAGAAAATGATGAGATTAGCTAAAAAACAAGAACAAAAAACTACTACTACAAAGATGTTTGAAACTATAGCGCTACAGCAGACAAGTCTTCTATATTCGAAAACAGATTTAATGAATAAAGTTGTTGAAGAGTTTCCGGTTAGCGAATTACCTATGGGATTATATAGTCTCAAAGACTTATTAGATGGTATAGATGATCTGAATTTAAAGTTTCGATATAAAGTATCGGTGTATCGATACCTGGAGAAACAAGGGATTCCAAAGGTGAAGATACAATCATTAATACGATATAGAAGAGAAGATTTAGAAAATACTGCTGTGTATTCGCTGCCTTTAATAGTAGATAAAAAAGAAATACTAGCAAGTATTGAAAAAATGCTAGGGACGGATGTGTAATTCACTGAGTTCTTAATACATGAGAATTGTATATTCAATGAAAGATAAAAAGTACGTGAGAAGAAATGAAAAAGAAATGAAAAAGAAATGAAAAAGAATAATTTATAAAAAGGACTCTTGTGTGTATTAGGAGTTCTTTTTATAAATCTTTTTATATATTACTGATAAAGGTAACATATAATATAATCTATTAATTTCCATTCTGACAAAATACAGCAAAGACCGTGCGAGCTTCGTCGATGGATTTTAAAAGGGATTATTCCTTCAATATGGAATTCCCCTTATAGGCCTCACGACACCATTTCGGGAAAATTGTACGCTAAGGACTACAGACCTTTGTCATTACAGTGTTTCTTTTAGATGAGTATATGTTCATAAAGATAAAATACAA
>NZ_JAVFVN010000815.1:0-22684 GCF_030910085.1 Stenotrophomonas maltophilia group sp. RNC7
TGACCAGGGGGGCGTCGAACAGTTGGGCGGCGTTTTACACGATGTGCTTGGGGCGGCTCCGGGGGACAGGGGTCCAGAATACGCCGGGGGGCTGATGGGTGGTGTGGGGGGTACCCGCGTGTTGCGGGCCCGCGGCGGCCACTACCGGACGACGCGGGGGTTGCGGGCCGCGGGCCGGCAACCCCGGCAGTTCTGCCCGGTACGCGCTAGACTGTTGGTCTTTCTGCCTTTCTTTTCGCCGACTCATGTCCGAGCACACCCCCGCCAGCCCCGAGACCCCCGCCGACAGCCACGAGAAGCGCGATTTCATCCGCCAGATCGTGCGCGAGGACCTGGCCAGCGGAAAGCACCAGGCGATCAAGACCCGCTTCCCGCCGGAGCCGAACGGCTACCTGCACATCGGTCATGCCAAGTCGATCTGCCTGAACTTCGGCATCGCCGGCGAGTTCAGCGGCGTCTGCAACCTGCGCTTCGACGACACCAACCCGGCCAAGGAAGATCCGGAATACGTGGCCGCGATCCAGGACGACGTGCGCTGGCTGGGCTTTGAGTGGAACGAGCTGCGCCATGCTTCGGACTACTTCCAGGCCTATTACCTGGCCGCCGAGAAGCTGATCGAACAGGGCAAGGCCTATGTCTGCGACCTGTCGGCCGAGGAAGTGCGCGCCTACCGCGGCACCCTGACCGAGCCGGGCCGTCCGTCGCCATGGCGCGACCGCAGCGTCGAGGAAAACCTCGACCTGTTCCGCCGCATGCGCGCCGGTGAGTTCCCGGATGGCGCGCGCACCCTGCGCGCGAAGATCGACATGGCCAGCGGCAACATCAACCTGCGCGATCCTGCGCTGTACCGCATCAAGCACGTCGAGCACCAGAACACCGGCAACGCGTGGCCGATCTACCCGATGTACGACTTCGCCCATGCGCTGGGTGATTCGATCGAGGGCATCACCCACTCGCTGTGCACGCTGGAATTCGAAGACCACCGCCCGCTGTACGACTGGTGCGTGGACAACGTCGATTTCGCCCATGACGACGCGCTGACCCAGCCGCTGGTCGATGCCGGGCTGCCACGCGAAGCGGCCAAGCCGCGCCAGATCGAGTTCTCGCGCCTGAACATCAACTACACGGTGATGAGCAAGCGCAAGCTGATGGCGCTGGTCACCGAACAGCTGGTGGACGGCTGGGAAGACCCGCGCATGCCGACCCTGCAGGGCCTGCGCCGCCGTGGCTACACCCCGGCCGCGATGCGCCTGTTCGCCGAGCGCGTGGGCATCAGCAAGCAGAATTCGCTGATCGACTTCAGCGTGCTGGAAGGCGCACTGCGCGAGGACCTCGACAGCGCTGCGCCACGCCGCATGGCCGTGGTCGACCCGGTCAAGCTGGTGCTGACCAACCTTCCGGAAGGCCACGAAGAACTGCTGACCTTCAGCAACCACCCGAAGGACGAGAGCTTCGGCAGCCGCGAAGTTCCGTTCGCCCGCGAAGTGTGGATCGATCGCGAGGACTTCGCCGAAGTACCGCCGAAGGGCTGGAAGCGCCTGGTGCCGGGTGGCGAAGTGCGCCTGCGTGGCGCCGGCATCATCCGCTGCGACGAAGTGATCAAGGATGCCGACGGCACCATCACCGAACTGCGCGGCTGGCTCGATCCAGAATCGCGTCCGGGCATGGAAGGCGCCAACCGCAAGGTCAAGGGCACCATCCACTGGGTCAGCGCCGTGCACGGCGTGCCGGCCGAGATCCGCCTGTACGACCGCCTGTTCTCGGTGCCGAACCCGGACGACGAATCGGAAGGCAAGACCTACCGCGACTACCTGAACCCGGAATCGCGCCGTACTGTCACCGGCTATGTCGAGCCGGCCGCAGCCAGCGCCGCTCCGGAACAGTCGTTCCAGTTCGAGCGCACCGGCTATTTCGTTGCCGATCGCCGCGACCACACCGAAGCCAAGCCGGTGTTCAACCGCAGCGTGACCCTGCGCGACACCTGGTCGGCCTGAGGACCTGCGCGGGCGCCGGGATGGCGCCCGCACGACCGCGACGATGATCACCGCCCTGTCCGCCCTGCTCTGGTTCATCTCGCAGCATCCGCTGCTGACGTTCTTTTCGGCAATGGTGCTGGCCGGGCTGGTCTCGTGGTGGCGGCGCTTTCCGGGCTACGCCATCGTGGTGTTCCCGCTGGCGATGCTCAACATGTTCCTCGGCCACTTCCTCAACGCCACCTTCCTCAACCTGGTGGGCGAGCGCGGCGAAGCGGTGATCGTCAAGGCCGAGCGAACCAGCTCGACGCTCAACGAACAGTACATCTGGCGCTACGAAGGAGTGCTGCGTACCGCCGAGGGCCGCGATGTGGAAGTGGTGTTCCACACCAACACCGCCTCGCTGTGGCCGCTGGAAAACGCCATCCGCATCCCGGCGCGCGACCAGCCGTTCGTGGTCAAGTACACGCCGGGTTTCCCGCGCAACTTCGTCATCCTCACCAACGAATCACCCCACGGCATTGCCCAGGCCCAGGCCAGTGCGCGCGAGCGCGTGGAGATAGCGGCGCGCAAGCTGCACTTCAGCCCGGGCAATGCCGAGTTCCGCGCGGACTATCGCCGCGAACTCGAAAGCTGGCTGCGCGACCACGGCAACGACCCGCAGCAGCAGTCCGACGCGCAGCGCTATCGCGCCGAACTTGACGCGCTCGACCGCTAGCACCAGGCCCGGCCTGGATGCTCCACCCGATCCATCCACAGGCCCGACATGACCACGACGTCCACCGCCCTCCTCCCACTGCTGCAGCAGGCGCTGCAGGACGCCAGCGTCGCCAGCCGCATCGACGGCAACGCGCTGCTGCTGGACAGCGGACTGCGCCTGACCCCGCATGCGATGGCCGCACACGCGCGCGACAACGGTGGTTGGCAGACCTCCACCGTCATCGAAAGCCAGCATCCGCTGCTGTTCGCTGACGGCCTGTTCGAGTACCAGCACGCCAACGGTACCGATGAACAGGCATCGCTGCTGGCCGGTTTCCAGGCCTGGGCCCGGGTGGACCTGGTGACCCTGCAGACCGCGATCGGCGCCAAAGACGCGCAGGGGCTGCCGATGATGGGCCTGACCTATCCGGCCGGCGCTGACGGCCAGGAACTCGAACGCACCGTGGTGCTCGGTCCACTGGCGCATTACCGCGAGCATGAGATGGACACCGGCCCCCGCAGCGAAGACGATCATGGCTCCTGCCCCTGCTGCCTGTTCACCAGGAGCATGGACGCCTTCGACGAGCTGCTGAAGGCGCGCCCGTTCCTGGCCATCCGCCTGTTCGCCTCGCGCGATGCCGATGGCCTGTGCGAGGCCGATTGCCGGGTCAATGGCCACGACTTCGCCGCCGCCCTGCCATTGCTGCGCGCGTATGCCGCCAGCTGGCCGCAAGCCGGGCTGGAGTTCCGCAAGCAGTACGTGGTGATCCGCACCGGCTCGCCCGGCTGACCCACCGCCACACCCGATACAGGCCGGTGCGGCTACACTGCGCGCCGGTTTCCCTACCAACCGCATTTTCTTCCATCCCTACGAGGCACCCCCGCGATGCTGTACGCGCAAGTCCACCTGACCCTTCCCGCCTGGATCCACGACCAGATCGACCTGGATCGTCGATATCCGGGCGATGAGGCCAAGGTCGCGCTGGCGATCGAGCTGTCGCGGTTGAACGTCGAGCACGCCAGTGGCGGCCCGTTCGGCGCCGTGGTGTTCGGCCCGGATGACAAGGTGATCGCCGCCGGCGTGAACCGGGTGATGCCGCACGCCACTTCGCTGGCGCATGCCGAGAACATGGCCTACATGCTGGCCCAACAACGCCTGCAGACCCCGCGCCTGAACGCGGTGCTGTCGCCGGTCACCCTGGCCACCAGCTCGCAGCCGTGCTGCCAGTGCTACGGCGCCACCGTGTGGGCCGGCATCGACCGCCTGCTGATCGGTGCCAGTGCAGCCGATGTCGAGGAACTGACGCCATTCGACGAAGGCCCGCTGCCGGCCGACTGGGTCGGCGAGCTCAACAAGCGTGGCATCGAAGTGGTGCAGGGCCTGAACCGCGACGCCGCGCGCAGCGTGCTGCGTGCCTATGGGGAAAGCGATGGCGCCCGTTACTGAAACCGGCATCGGCCTGCTGTGCCTGTGCCGGCAGGGTTTCGAGCCCGAGCTGGCCGGCGAACTGCAGTTCCGTGCCGGCGAAGCCGGTTTCGCCGGTTATGCGCGTACCCAGCGCAATGACGGCTATGTGCTTTTCATGTGCGACGAGGCCGCGGCGCTGGCACCGCGCCTGCGCTGGCGCGAACTGATCTTCGCGCGGCAGAAGCTGGTGGTGCTGGCCGAGCTGCCACAGCTGGATCCGGCCGACCGCATCACGCCGATGCTGGAGGTGCTGGCCGATGCGCCGCGCTTCGGCGACCTGTGGGTGGAGCATCCCGATTCCGACGCTGGCAAGCCGTTGTCCGGGCTGGCGCGTGCCTTCGGCAACGCGCTGCGCCCGGCGCTGCGCAAGGCCGGCAAGCTCAGCGACAAGCCGAACACCCGCCTGCCGCGCCTGCATGTGGTGTTCGTCGACGGTACCCACGCCTTCGTCTGCGTGGCCGACCCGGCCGACAGCGCGCCGTGGGCACTGGGCATTCCGCGCCTGAAGCTGCTGCCCGAAGCGCCTTCGCGTTCGGCGCTGAAGCTGGACGAAGCGCTGCTGACCCTGCTGACGCCGGAAGAACGCGAGACGCTGGCCAAGCCCGGCATGCGCGCGGCCGACCTTGGCGCCGCCCCAGGTGGCTGGACCTGGGTGCTCACCCGGCAGCACATGCACGTGCTGAGCATCGACAATGGTCCGCTGCGCCAGCACGTGCTGGACACCGGCCTGGTCGAGCACCTGCGCGCCGATGGCTTCCATTGGCATCCGGAGCAGCCGCTGGACTGGATGGTCTGCGACATGGTCGAGCAACCGCGCCGCGTCGCCGAACGCATGGCCACCTGGTTCCGCGAAGGCTGGTGCAGGCATGCGATCTTCAATCTGAAGCTGCCGATGAAGAAGCGCTGGGACGAGACCCGGCTGTGCCTGGACCTGTTCCAGGACCAGGCCGGCAAGCCGCTGGAGGTGCGCGCCAAGCAGCTCTATCATGATCGTGAAGAGATCACCGTGCTGGCCTCGCCGCTGCGCTGATCCGTCATCGGCGGCACAGGTTGCCGGGAGTACGCTCCCGGTACCCTCTGGCAAGGAGCCTGTCATGAACCTTCCCCGTTCCGCCGTGCTGGTGGCCACCCTGCTGGCTTCGGTACCGGCGATGGCCCAGCATGGCCCGTCCACCCCTGCGCAGAGCCAGCCGCTGGGCCCGACCGGCGGCGCCATCCGTCAGCAGCCGCTGGATGCCGGCCGGGTCAGCGGCAGTGTCGATATTCCGCAGCCGGCCGGCGAGGCACAGGTGACCGTGCGCTCGCTGGAACCCAGCAGCGTGGTTGGCCAGTACCGCATCCGCTTCAGCGACCTCGACGTGAATGGCGACGGTTTCATCAGCCGCGAGGAAGCACAGGCCAATCCGGCGCTGGCCGACGAATTCAATTCGCTGGACCGCAGGCACCGCGGCAAGCTGGACCGCACCGACCTGGCCGGCTGGCTGGTGGACTGAAAAAGGGGACGGAGGGGATTAAGTCGTATGTGCACAAACGACTTAATCCCCTCCGTCCCCTTTTTTCTTCAGACGCCGGCGGCGCGCTTCCAGAACGCCTGCACCAGCGGCGGCCATCGGCCGACGCAGCCCAGCGCACGGCCCCGGGCCAGGGTCAGGTGCATCTCGTCGTTGGAGAACAGGCGGTTGATCGCATCGAAGCTGTAGGCGGCGACGTGGTTGTCGCTCCGCCGTTCGCGTGCCCAGCGCTGCAGGCGCTGCGGCGACAGCCGCGGTTGGCCGCGTCGCTCTGCCGAGGGTGCCAGCCACTGCTGCAGGGCGGCGACATCACGCAGCCCCAGGTTCACGCCCTGCCCGGCCAGCGGATGCACCACATGCGCCGCGTCACCCAACGCCAGCACACGACCGGCCACGTAGTGACGGGCCAGCTGGCGGCGCAGCGGGAATGCCGCACGCGATGAGGCCAACCGCAGCTCACCCAGGCGTGCCGCGAAGGCGCGGGTCAGTTCGCGGTTGAAGCTGTCCTCGTCCAGCGCCAGAACACGCGCCGCCTCGTCCTCGGGCAGGGTCCAGACGATCGAGCTGCGGCGTTCGGCCACCGGCAACAACGCCAGCGGCCCGCTTGGCAGAAAGCGCTGCCAGGCCGTGGCCTGATTGGGAAGATCGCTGTCCACGTAGGCCACCACGCCGCGCTGGTGGTAGTCATGCTTTTCAACCTCGATCCCGGCCAGCTGGCGCAGGGTCGATTCGGCACCGTCGGCGGCCACCGCCAACGCCGCTTCCAGGCGGCGCCCGTCATCCAGGCGCAGGCGCACGCCGTCCTCGTCCTGCTCCAGCGCGTCCACGCGTGCCGGGCAGTGCAGCTGCACACCCGCCGCCGGCAGCGCCGACCACAGGCGGTCCTGCAGCAGCCCGTTCTCGACGATGTAGCCCAGTTCGCGACGGCCGAAGCGATCGGCGTCGAACAGCAGATCCTCGCCACCGGCAGCGTCCCACACCTGCATGCGCCGGTAGGGCCATGCACGGGCCTGCGCGATCGCCGGCCACACGCCCAGGCGGTTCAGCAGCTGTACGTTGTCGGCAGCGAAGGCGAACACGCGCAGGTCCGGCTGTGCGGCCTGCCACGGCGCCGGTTCGCGACCGTCCACCAGCGCCACCGACAGGCCGGCATCAGCCAGCGCCAGCGCACACGCGGCACCGACCACGCCACCGCCGATGATGGCCACATCAAGACGCGCGCGCCGGCTCATGCCGCTTCTCCACGGCACAGCCGCGGCACCTCGCCGCGGAAGCCCATCGCACCACCGACCAGCATCGATTGCACCGAGGCGCGCTGCGCGGCCACCAGGCCGAGGCTGCGCAGCGGCCGCATCAGCGGCGCCGGGTTGCTGGTCAGGCGCGCCAGCCCGCCGGAGAACGCCACCGTCTGCCGGCGGTCCTCTTCGCGGCGCGCGACATAGGCCTGCAGCAGTGCATCGCTGCCGGCATCCTCATGCGCATCCTCCAGCAGTTCGGCCAGGGTCAGCGCATCGCGCAGGCCCAGGTTGAAGCCCTGTGCACCCAGCGGATGGATGGTCTGCGCGGCATTGCCGAGCAGCACCGCGCGCTCTCCGGCCAGCGCGCGCGCCAGCACCTGGATGAGCGGATACGCACTGCGCGGGCCGGATTCGAGCAGCCGGCCTGCGCGCCAGCCGATCGCGTTCTGCAGGCGTTGCAGCCAAGCCGCATCGTCCAGCGCCATCACCGCATCGGCCTGGTCGCGCGCCACACCGTGCACGGTGCCGAAGTGGCGATCGCCACGCGGCAGCAGGGCGGTCGGGCCGGTATCGGTGAAGCGCTCCCAGGCGGTGCCGTCCGGCGCGCGCTGGCTGCGCACGCGGGCCACGAACAGGGTCTGCTGGAAATCATGGCGGTCGACCTCGATGCCGAGCGCACCGCGCACGCCACTGGTCGTACCGTCGGAACCCACCACCAGCCGTGCCAGCAATACGCGCTCGCCGGTCTCTTCGGCCACCCGCACCTGGCGGTAGCCGTCGACCACCTCGCCCAGGCCCAGGAAACGCATCGGCCGGTAGCGCCGCAGCCGCGGCAGCTCCTGCAGGCGCGCTTCCAGCGCCTGGCCGAAGTCCCGCGCCACCACCACCTGGCCGAACCACGGCCGGTCGTAGTCGGAAGCCTCCAGCTGCACCCGGCCGAAATCGCCGGCGCGGCTGACGTGGATGCGGCGGATCGGGCCCGGCGCCATCGCCAGCTTCTGCATGACCCCCAGCGCGGTCAGCGCATTGACCGTGGCAGCGGCAAAACTGAGGTTGCGCTGGTCGAACACCGCCGGCAGCTCGCCGGCCGGGCTGGCCTCGAGCAGGCCCACATCGAGGCCCAGGCGGTCCAGGGCGATGGCCAGGCTGGCACCGACCAGGCCACCACCGACGATCAGCACGTCATGTCGTTCACTCATGGTGTTCATGATACGCGCTCGCCCTGCCCGAACACCCAACATCACCCGACCTGCGCCAACCGGCGCGGCGGGCTAGAATGAAACCTGAATCCGCTCCGGGCCCGCTGCCATGTCCGCCACCGCCAACCGCGCCTTTGTCCTGTCCGTCCTCGTGCTGTTGCTGGCGGCGACCCGGGTCAACCACTTCGCGGCGATCCCCGATGCCTCCTGGGCGGTGTTCTTCATCGGTGGCTTCTACCTGGCCACGTGGACACGCTGGGCGTTTCCGCTGTTGATGGTGTTCGCCGTGCTGGTGGACTGGATCGTGATCCGCAGCAGCGGCCTGGATTTCTGGCAGCACTACTGCGTGTCGCCGGGTTACTGGCTGCTGCTGCCGGCATACTTCTCGCTGTGGGCCGGCGGCATGCTGCTGGGCCGCAACTACCAGGGCGCACGCTGGCCGGTGCTGGCCAAGGGTACGCTGCTGCTGGTGGCCTCGGTGGCGGTCTGCCACCTGCTGGCGCAGGGCGGTTTCTACTGGACCACCCGCAACGTGGCCGAGCCGACGCTGGCCGGCTGGGCGCAGAACTACGCACAATGGTTCGGCCCCTACCTGCGCACCACCGCGATCTACGTGGCGCTGGCGGCGGCATTGCAGCTGGCCGTGGAGCAGGTACTGAAGCTCCAGCAGGCCCGCCGCGACATCCGGCACTGAGCCGCGCCATGGGTCATCGCCTCTCGCGCATCTATACCCGCACCGGCGACGACGGCAGTACCGGCCTCGGCGACGGCCAGCGCGTCGCCAAGGACGACGCCCGGGTGGCGTCCTACGGCACCGTCGATGAAGCCAACGCTGCGCTCGGCCTACTGCTTGCCACCGCGCTGCCCGAGGATGTCCGCGCGCTGGTGGTGCATCTGCAGCACCAGCTGTTCGACCTGGGTGCCGAGCTGTGCATCCCCGGCCACGCCGCTATCCACGCCGCCGATGTCTCGGCACTGGAACAGCAGCTGGACCACTACAACGCCAACCTGCCGATGTTGAAGGAGTTCATCCTGCCGGCCGGTGGCGAGGCCGCCGCACGCTGCCACCTGGCCCGCACCATCGTCCGCCGCGCCGAGCGCGAGACGGTCACCCTGGCCCGCCACGAAGCCGTGCGCAGCGAGGCGTTGCAGTACCTCAACCGGCTGTCGGACCTGTTGTTCGTGCTGGCCCGCGTACTGGCCCGCGCCGACGGCCATGGCGAGGCGCTGTGGCAGCCACAGCAGCGCCAGCGCTGAGTCGGCACGATGCTGGTCTTCACCCATCCGTCCTGCCTGCTGCATGATCCCGGCCCTGGCCATCCGGAGTGCCCGCAACGCCTGCAGCAGGTACTCGATGCCCTGCACACCGCGTTCCCCGGCCAGCTGGACTGGCGCGAGGCGCCGCCGGCCAAGTTCGGCGAACTGACCCGGGTCCACGACAGCGCCCTGCTCGACTTCGTGCTGCAGCCGCAGACCGCGCCGCTGCGCCAGCTGGACATGGATACCTGGACCTCGCCGGGCTCGGCAAGTGCCGCCGTGCACGCCGCCGGCGCCGGGGTGGCCGCGGTCGATGCGGTGATGCTGGGCGAGGACCCGCTGGCCTTCTGCGCGGTGCGGCCGCCGGGCCACCACGCCACCAGCAGCACCGCGATGGGCTTCTGCCTGCTCAACAACATTGCCATTGCCGCGGCCCATGCCCGCGACCGCCATGGGCTGGAGCGGATCGCGGTGGTCGATTTCGATGTCCACCATGGCAACGGCACCCAGGACATCTTCCAGCACGACGCCCGGGTCTCGTACTACAGCACCCACCAGGCCGGGCTGTTCCCCAATTCCGGCCTGCGCCGCGACCACGGTGCCGGCAACCTGATGAACATCCTGCTGCCCCCGGGCAGTGGCGGTTTCCGCTTCCGCAACGTGTGGGCCGACGAGATGCTGCCGGCCATCGACGACTTCCGTCCGCAGCTGCTGCTGATCTCGGCCGGCTTCGACGCCCACCTGCGTGACCCGCAGGCCGACCTGATGCTGGAAACCGACGATTTCGCCTGGATCACCCGGGAACTTCATGCGCTGGCGCGCCGTCATGCAGCCGGCCGGGTGGTCTCGATGCTGGAAGGCGGCTATGACCTGCAGGCCCTTGCCGAGTGCAGCGTGGCCCATGTCCGGGCCCTGCTGCTGCCCCCTCCCGGCAGCGTCTCCGGATGAACCCGAGCCGGCAGGCTCCGGCGTCCTTCATTGCCCCTATGCAAGGGATGGGGCAAGCTACCGTCCGTTTTCGCCCGAATCCGAACCGCGTGCGCCGAGCCCTCCGCCTGCTTCCCCTGCCTCTGAGCATCGCCATCTGCCTGCCGGCAATGGCCGATGAAAAGCCGCTCAACTGGGGCCTGTGCCCGGCTACCGACGTGATTCCCGCGTTCACCGATGCCCCCACCCCGGTCCCGGGGCAGGACAAGGCCGCCGCCAGCGCTGCGCGCGAGCAGCAGCCGACCGACATCGAGGGTGACCAGCTGCTGGGCACGACCACCGTGCCGCAGTACGAAGGCAACGTGGCCCTGCGCCGCGGCGACCAGTTCGTCGGCACCGACAAGCTCAGCTTCGATACCGAGAGCGGCAACTACATCGCCGACGGCAATGTCCGCTACCAGGACTCCTCGATCCGCATGGTCGCCAAGCGCGCCGAGGGCAACCAGGAAAGCGACACCCACAAGATCACCGACATCAAGTACCAGCTGGTGTCGCGCCGCGGCAACGGCGATGCCGAGTCGGTCGACCTGCAGGGCGCGGTCGGCCAGATGCACCGCTCCACCTACACCACCTGCGACCCGTCACAGCCGGTGTGGAAGCTGTCGGCGCCGCAGATCGAAGTGGACAACGACGAGGGCTTCGGCACCGCCCGCAACGCCGTGCTGCGGATCGGCAAGGTGCCGGTGCTGTGGGCGCCGTACTTCAAGTTCCCGATCGATGACCGCCGCAAGACCGGCCTGCTGTTCCCGCAGCTGGGCATGTCCGGGCGCAACGGATTCGACTACGCACAGCCGATCTACTTCAACCTGGCGCCGAACTACGACGACACGTTGACCCCGCGCTACATGAGCCGGCGCGGCCTGATGCTCGACAACGAGTTCCGCTATCTCTACAACGGCGGCCGCGGTGAACTGCTGACCGCGTTCATGCCCAACGACAAGCTGCGCGACCGCGACCGCGGCCGGGTGATGTTCAGCGGTTACCACAACGTGGACAGCCACTGGCAGGCCCGCGCCAACCTGGCCTGGGTCAGCGACGAGCGCTATGTCGAGGACTTCGCCAACCGCCTGGTCGGGGTGACTGCCTCGAACCTGCAGAGCACCGTAGGCCTGTACGGCACCGGCAGGAACTGGACGGCCGGCATCATGGCCGACCGCTGGCAGCTGACCGACTACACGCTCAATGAAAGCGCGCTGCCGTACAACCGCCAGCCGCGCCTGTACCTCAACTGGGACAAGCCGGTCCTGCCGTGGCTGGAAACCGGCATCTATGCCGAAGCCGTGCGCTTCACCCACGACGACATCAACTTCAAGTACGGCGCCGATGCGGGACCCGACCTGCAGTACACGCGCAACGGCCAGACCCAACGCATGTACGGCGGCTCGCGCCTGGACGTGAAGCCGTACGTGTCGTTCCCGATCAGTGGCGCGGCCTGGTACGTCACCCCGACCCTGGCCTACCGCTACACCGGCTACGACCTGGACCAGGGACTGGCTGACAGCGTCCGCCGCAACGTGCTGGCCTCGCAGGGGATCGACCCGAACACCGCCACGCCGGAGCAGCTGCGCGGCAACAAATCGCCCAGCCGCAGCCTGCCGATCGGCAGCATCGACGCCGGCCTGTTCTTCGATCGCGAGACCACCATCGGCGGCAAGTCATTCCTGCACACGCTGGAACCGCGCCTGTTCTACCTGCGCACGCCGTACCGCAACCAGGACGAGCTGCCGATCTTCGATACCCGTGACTTCACCTTCAGCTGGGGCCAGCTGTTCCGCGACTCGCGCTACACCGGCGCCGACCGCCAGAACGATGCCAACCAGCTGACCCTGGCACTGGGCACCCGCTTCATCGACCAGACCACCGGCAAGGAACGCTTCTCGGCTGCCATCGGCCAGATCCAGTACTTCGACGAGTCGCGGGTGACCGTCACCCCGGGCGGCGCGCCGGTGGAAAAGGGCAAGTCGGCGTGGATCGCCGACGGCAACTACATGATCAACGACCGCTGGACCCTGGGTGCCACCTACCAGTGGGACCCGAAGTACAAGCGCGAGGATCTGGCCAGCGTCCGCGCCCGCTACCTGATGCCCAACGATGGCGTGATCAACCTCAGCTACCGCTACCGCATCAACTCGGGCGCCCCGGCCACCGCCAACAAGCACGACCGTACCCCGCTGGAACAGGCCGACCTGTCGTTCCTGTACCCGCTGAATGCGCGCTGGAGCCTGGTTGGCCGCTACTACTACTCGCTGCAGGACAAGGAACCGCTGGAAATCATCGCCGGCGTCCAGTGGGACAGCTGCTGCCTGGCCGTGCGTGCGGTCGCCCGCCGTTACGTCCGCAACCGCGAAGGCGAGATGAACAACGCCATCCAGCTGGAGTTCGTGCTCAAGGGCCTGAGCTCCCTGGGGCAGGACACGGACCGTACCCTGCGCCGTGCTATCCTCGGCTACAACCGCGACGACCTCTATCTCGTGCCGCCGAGCAACACCGGGGCGACCCGGGATGACTACGATCCGAACCTGATCCCATGACCAAGCGCTTCCCCGTTCTTCTCGCCTCGCTGCTGGCGGTGTCCAGCGTGTCCGCCCCCCTGCAGGTGCTTGCCCAGGAGGCGCAGCCGCTTGACCGCATCGCTGCCGTCGTCGATGAGGACGTGATCCTGCAGAGCGAGCTCCAGCGTGCGATCGCCAACATCAAGGCGCAGTATGCCGGCCGCGAAAACCAGCTGCCGCCGGAAGACGTGCTCAGCCGCCAGGTGCTCGAACGCCTGGTGCTGGTCAAGCTGCAGGTAGCCCGGGCCCAGGGCAGCGGCATCCGCGTCAGCGACCAGGAGCTGAACCAGGCGATGAACGCCATCGCCCAGCAGAACGGTTCGAACCTGGACGCCCTTCGCCAGCGCCTGGCCCATGACGGTATCGATTTCAACGATTTCCGCGCGTCGGTGCGTGACGAGATCACCGTGCAGCGCCTGCGCCAGAGCTTCGCGCAGAGCCGCATCAGCGTCAGCGAGGGTGAAGTCGACGCCGCGCTGAAGCAGCAGGCCACGGTAGGCAACCAGTACCACCTGGCGCACATCCTGATCGCCCTGCCCGACGGTGCCAACGCCGACCAGATCGCCACCGGCCAGAAGAAGGCCGATGGCGTGAAGGCCCTGCTGGACAAGGGCGAGCTGGACTTCAACGCGGCGGCCGTGCGCTATTCGGACAGCCCGAACGCACTGGAAGGCGGCGATCTGGGCTGGCGCAGCCTGGATGAAATCCCGCAGGCCTTTGCCCAGTTGATGGAAAAGATGAAGCCGGGCGAGGTGGTCGGCCCGATCCGCGGCCCGAGCGGCTTCCAGCTGCTGAAGCTGGTGGAAGTGCGTGACAGCAGTTCCGCCGCCGGTGAGCAGACGGTCACCGAGTACCACGGCCGCCACATCCTGGTCCGCGTGGACGACAACCAGACCGATGCCGCTGCCAAGGCCAAGATCGATACCCTGCGCGCCCGCATTGCTGGCGGCGCCGACTTCCAGACCGTTGCCAGGGAGTCCTCCGAGGACAACAACAGCAAGGGCCAGGGCGGTGATCTCGGCTGGTTCCCGGCTGACGCGTTCGGTCCGGCCTTCGGCCAGCAGGTGAGTGGCCTGCAGGATGGTGGCGTCAGCCAGCCGTTCCGCACCGACGCCGGTTGGCACATCGTGCAGCGCGTGGCGACCCGCCAGACCGACGTGACCACCGACAACCAGCGTGCCCAGGTCCGCGAGACCATCGGCCGTCGCAAGCTGGAAGACGAGTACAACCGCTTCCTGCAGGAACTGCGTGGCGAAGCCTACGTCAGTTTCCGCAGCGGCGACCGCGCGGAAAACACCGCCACTCCGCCGCAGTCCTGACCGATGCGCCCCGAGCTCGCTCTGGTACCGGGCGAGCCCGCCGGGATCGGCCCGGAGCTGTGTGTCCGCCTCGTCCAGCAGCCGCGTGAAGATTGCCGGCTGCTGGCCTTCGCCGACCCGGACACCCTGCGCGCGGCCGCGGCCGCGCTGAACCTGCCCCTGCAACTGCTGCCCGAGGACGCCGAAGCACGCGTCCCGGGCGATCTGCGCCTGCGCGCCGTCCGCAACGCGGCGCCCAGCCACTTCGGCCAGGCCGATCCGGCCAATGCCAGCGCGGTCATCGGTGCCCTGCTCGGCGCCGGCCAGGCCTGCCTGTCCGGTGAGCTGCACGGTGTGGTGACCGGCCCGGTGCACAAGGCGGTCATCAACGAAGGCGGCATTGCCTACAGTGGCACCACTGAACTGCTGGCCGACCAGGCCGGAGTGAAGGTGGTGATGATGCTGGCCAATCACATTGTCCGCGTGGCGCTGGCCACTACCCACCTGCCGCTGCGCGAGGTGGCCGATGCGATCACCGCGCCCAGCCTGGAACACACCCTGCGCACGGTGCATGCCGCGCTGCGCCGCGAGTTCGGCCTGCCTGCGCCGCGCATCGCGGTGCTCGGGCTGAACCCGCATGCCGGCGAAGACGGCCATCTGGGACGTGAGGAACTGGACCTGGTCATCCCGCTGCTGCAGCGCCTGCGCGCGGAGGGCATGGACCTGGTCGGGCCGCTGCCGGCCGACACCGCCTTCCTGCCGGCCAAGCTGGCCGGTTTCGACACCGTGCTGGCGATGTACCACGACCAGGGCCTGCCGGTGCTGAAGTATTCCGGCTTCGAGCAGGCGGTGAACCTGACCCTGGGTCTGCCCTACCCGCGCGTGGCGGTCGACCATGGCACCGCGCTGGACCTGGCCGGCCGCGGCATCGCCGATCCTTCCAGCCTGCAGGCGGCAACGACGCTGTGTGCGCAGCTGGCGCGGCAACGTACACTGAGCGCATGAATTCCCCGCATTCCCCCTCAGGCCCGGTGTTCACCGCACCGGCCAAGAAGCAGCTTGGCCAGCATTTCCTGGCCGATCGCCACTACATCGACAAGATCGTGATGGCGGTCAACCCGAAAGAGGGTGACCGCCTGGTCGAGATCGGACCCGGCCAGGGCGCCATCACCCTGCCGCTGCTGCGCGTGCACCCGAAGCTGACGGTGATCGAGTTCGACCGCGACCTGATCGCGCCGTTGACCGCCGCCGCCGAGCCGCTGGGCGAGCTGACCATCGTCCACCGCGACGTGCTGCGCGTGGACTTCACCGAACTGGCCGACGGCCAGCCGATCCGCCTGGTCGGCAACCTGCCCTACAACATCTCCTCGCCGATCCTGTTCCATGCGCTGGAGCATGCCGCGGTGATCCGCGACATGCACTTCATGCTGCAGAAGGAAGTGGTCGACCGCATGGCGGCTGGCCCCGGGAGCAAGGTGTATGGCCGCCTCAGCGTGATGCTGCAGGCCTACTGCCAGGTGACCTCCCTGTTCGTGGTGCCGCCGGGCGCGTTCCGGCCGCCGCCGAAGGTCGATTCCGCCGTGGTGCGGCTGGTGCCGCGTGACCCGGCCTCGATCAGCATCAACGACCACACGCGCTTCGCCGAGGTGGTCAAGGCCGCCTTCGGGCAGCGCCGCAAGACCCTGCGCAATGCCCTGAACAATGTGGTGTCCGCCGAGCAGTTCATCGCTGCCGGCGTGCGTCCCGATGCCCGCGCCGAACAGCTGGACGTGGCCGAATTCATCGCTTTGGCCAATGCCTCCTGATTACACTGCCGGTATGGAAGACGCTGACGTATATGCCATCTCCGTCGAAGTCGCGCCGCGCTTCCTCGACGATCAATCCGCGCCCGAAGACGGTCGCTTTGCGTTCGCCTACACGATCCGCATCCACAACCAGGGGCGGGTCGCCGCACGCCTGGTCGCACGCCACTGGCGCATCACCGATGCCAATGGCCGTGTCGAGCATGTCGATGGCGACGGGGTGATCGGCGAGCAGCCGCGGCTGCGCCCCGGTGAAGACTTCCGTTACACGTCCGGTGTCATGCTGGGGACCGATCACGGGACGATGCAGGGGCACTACGACATGGTCGCCGACGATGGCACCGAATTTGCCGCGCCGGTCGCACCGTTCGTGCTGGCCGTGCCGCGTACCCTGCACTGACACGGAGGCCGAACGATGAGTGTGTGGGCGATCGGCGACCTGCAGGGCTGCTACGACGTTACCCAGCGGTTGCTGGAGAAGATCCGCTTCGACCCGGCCCAGGACACCCTGTGGTTCTGCGGCGACCTGGTCAACCGTGGCGGCCAGTCGCTGGAAACGCTGCGGCTGGTGCATTCGCTTCGCGAGCACAGCGTGGTGGTGCTGGGCAACCATGATCTTTCGCTGCTGGCCGTCGGTGCACGCACCGAAGAGGAGCAGCGCAAGGTCAACCCGGACCTGCTGCGCATCGTGCAGGCCGAGGACCGCGACGAACTGCTGGACTGGCTGCGCCTGCAGAAGCTGGTGCATGTGGATCGCGAGCTGGGCTGGATGATGGTGCACGCCGGCCTGGCGCCGAAGTGGACAACGCAGATGGCAGAGAAGCACGCTGCCGAAGTCGAGGTGCAGCTGCACGGCGCCGGCTACCGCAAGCTGTTCCGCAACATGTACGGCGACAAGCCAAGCTGGGCGCCGAACCTGTCCGGCTACGACCGTTCGCGCGCGATCATCAACGTGCTCACCCGCATGCGCTACTGCACCCCGCGCGGGCGCATCGGCATCGAGGACAAGGGCACCCCCGGCACGCAGGAACAGGGACTCTACCCCTGGTTCGAAGTACCGGGCCGGGTCGAGCGCGACCTCAAGATCGTCTGCGGCCACTGGTCGGCGCTGGGCCTGACCATCACCCAGGGCGTGCACGCCATCGACACCGGCGCAGTCTGGGGCGGCAAGCTGACCGCGATCCAGCTCGATACCGACGAGCTGCGCGTGGTGCAGGTGCCGGGCCGCGATGTACCGGCACCCGTACCCCACGCCCGCCCGCCGGCGCGACCGGCGCACGAGCGCCCCGCCGCTGCGGTGCAGGGCAAGGAACAGGGCGGCGGTAACGCTCCGGCCGCCACCCCGGGCAATCGCGGCCCGCGCCGTCGTCGCCGTCGAGGTGGTGGTGGTGGTGGCTCTGCGGGCCCCGGCAACAGCAGTCCCCCGCCGCAGGCATGACGCGACGCGGCTGGGCACCATGGAGGGTGCTGCTGCTGACGCTGGCCCTGGCCAGCGGCTGCCAGCCTGCTTCGGCCCCGGCTCCCACCGGCGGCGGAAATGCCGCGGCCACGCCATCGCAGCCACAGGCGCCTTCGCCGCCACTGGTGGCTGCAGCGCGCGCGCAGATCGGCGTCACCACCCGTTACGATCCCGCCTACCAGGTCCTGTCCTATCCTGGCGGCGACGTCCCGGTTGATCGCGGCGTGTGCACCGACGTGGTGGTGCGCGCGCTGCGCAGCCTGGACGTGGACCTGCAGGCCCGCGTGCATGAAGACATGCGCGGCAACTTCAGTGCCTATCCGGCGATCTGGGGCCTGTCACGGCCGGACCGCAACATTGATCATCGACGTGTGCCGAACCTGATGCGCTGGTTCGAACGGCAGGGCTGGCAGCAACCGATCACCGCCCTCGCCACCGACTATGCGGCCGGTGACATCGTGGCCTGGAAGCTCAACGGCAACGGTCTGCTGCATGTCGGCATCGTCTCCGACCGGAGGCTGGCCAATGGCACACCGCTGGTGCTGCACAACATCGCACGCGGCACGCGTGAAGAGAACCTGCTGTTCCAGCACGCGATCATCGGGCACTACCGGATGCCGTAGGCCCCTGTAGAGCCGGGCCATGCTCGGCTACGGGAGGTGTCAGGCAACAGCAGCCGAGCATGGCTCGGCTCTACAGGAAACCATCCTCAGCGGCGCACGTAGTGCACGAAGCGGAACGCATAGGCGTGGCGGTCATCGGCCGGATGCGGCTCGCTGCTCACTTCCCGCCAGTCCTGCGCCTCCACCTTGGGGAAATGGGTGTCGGCGGGGACTTCGGCATCGACCCAGGTCAGGTACAGGTCGCTGGCCTGGTCCAGCAGCTGGTGGAAGATCTCGCCGCCGCCGATGATGCACAGCTCGCTGGCGCCCTCGCCTTCGGCAATCGCCTTCGCCTCGTCCAGCGACGCCACCGCGCGCATGCCCGCGAACGGCACCTGCCCGCTGCGGGTCAGCACCAGGTTGGTCCGCCCCGGCAGTACGCGGCCGATCGACTCGGCCGTCCTGCGCCCCATCAGGATCGGCTTGCCCAGGGTGAGCGCCTTGAAATGCTTGAAATCATCCGGCAGGTGCCAGGGCATCGCATTGCCCTGGCCGATGCCACGGTTGCGGTCCAGCGCCACGATCATCGAGAGCTTCATGGCACTCACACCGCCACCGGCGCCTTGATCGCCGGGTGCGGGTCATAGCCGTCGATGCGGATGTCGTCGAACCGGAAACCGAACAGGTCGGTCACCTCCGGGTTCAACCACAGCTTCGGCAGCGCGCGCGGTTCACGCGAAAGCTGCTCGCGCGCCTGCTCGAAGTGGTTCGAATACAGGTGCGCGTCGCCCAGCGTATGCACGAAGTCGCCCACGCCCAGGCCGGTGGCCTGCGCCACCATGTGGGTCAGCAGCGCATAGCTGGCGATGTTGAACGGCACGCCGAGGAAGATGTCGCCGCTGCGCTGGTACAGCTGGCAGCTGAGCTTGCCGTCCACCACGTAGAACTGGAACAGGTTGTGGCACGGCATCAGCGCCATCTGCGAAAGCTCGCCCACGTTCCAGGCGCTGACCACCAGCCGGCGCGAATCAGGGTTGCGCTTGATCTCGTCCACCAGCCACTGCATCTGGTCGATCTCGCGGCCATCGGCGGTGGGCCAGCTGCGCCACTGCCTGCCGTAGACCGGGCCGAGGTCGCCGTTCTCGTCGGCCCACTCGTCCCAGATGCGTACCTGGTTGTCTTTCAGGTAGCCGATGTTGGTATCGCCCTTCAGGAACCACAGCAGCTCATGGATGATCGAGCGCAGGTGCAGTTTCTTGGTGGTGACCAGTGGGAAGCCGTCGGCCAGATTGAAACGCATCTGCCAGCCGAACACGCTGCGGGTACCGGTGCCGGTGCGGTCGCTCTTCTCGGCGCCGTGCTCGAGCACGTGCGAGAGCAGGTCCAGGTAAGCCTTCATGCCTTGCCCTCCGCAGCCGTCACCGGTTGCGGCTGCAGCACCGGCGCGCGGCGCGACATCGCCAGCAGCACCAGGCCGAAGGCGATGAGCGGCAGGCTGAGGATCTGGCCACGGGTCAGCCAGTCGAAGGCCACATAGACGCCGTTGTCGGGCATGCGTACGAATTCGACGGCGAAGCGGAACAGGCCGTACATCAGCGCGAACAGGCCGCCGACCAGGTAACGGTGGCGCGGCTTGGCCGACACCGTCCACAGCACCACGAACATCACCAGGCCTTCCAGGAACGCTTCATACAGCTGCGAGGGATGGCGGGCGAACTGGTTCAGCGCGCCGGTGGCGAACTGCGCCTGCAGGGTCGCGTGGTCCAACTGGTTCAGCGGCGCCGGCAGGCCCGACGGGAACACCACGCCCCACGTGCCGTCGGTGTACTTGCCCCACAGCTCGGCGCCGATGAAGTTGCCGATGCGACCAAAACCCAGGCCCAGCGGTACCAGCGGCGCCATGAAATCCATGGTGTCGAAGAAGTGCAGCGCGTGCTTGCGCGACCACCACCAGCAGGCACCCAGCACGCCCAGCAGGCCGCCATGGAAGCTCATGCCGCCGTCCCACACCTTGAACAGCAGCAGCGGGTTGTGCAGGAAATCGCCCAGCGCGTAGAACAGCATGTAGCCGATGCGCCCGCCCAGCACCACGCCAAGCATGGCGTAGAACAACAGGTCGGAGAAGCCGTTGGCATCGACGCCCGGCAGGCGCCCGGCGGCGATGCGCGTGCGGCCCAGCAGCCAGGCCGCAGTGAAGCCGAGCAGGTACATGATGCCGTACCAGTGCACCTTGATCGGCCCCAGCGAGAGGGCGATGGGGTCGATGTCGTGGAAATAGATCATGGAAGGTGCCTTGCGGTTGAACGCCTATTCTCGGGCCAGTGCCGCCCCGGCTCAACCAAGGAGCTGGGGCGAGTTCGGCAACGCGTCATCGTTCGACCGGGTCGAGGCCGGAAAGTGCCCTTCGATCAGGCTGGAGACCTCGTCGATGGCATCCTGCAGCGCTTCCACCGGATTGGAACCACGCAGGCCCTCGCGCAGATGGGTGCAGACCCGCTGCCACTGCGCCGGGCTGACCCGGCCATGCAGGCCGCGGTCGGCGACGATCTCGATGGCATGGTCGGCCAGCAGCAGGTAGATCAGCACGCCGTTGTTGTGGGCGGTGTCCCAGGTGCGCAGGCGTGCGAAGGCATGCTCGGCGGCCTGCCTCGGGGTGACCTTGTGCCACAACGCGGCCAGCGGCAGATCAGCCTCCACCGCAAACATCACCTGACCGCCGTGGCGCTGCTCACCGGCGGCGATGGCCTCGGTGATCGCCTGCAGCGTGGCTGGCGGGAACGCGCGACGTACCGACGGCGAACATACATGGCGGAACAGACGTTGGATCATCACCAGCCTCCCGAAGCGCCACCGCCACCGGAACGGCCACCGCCGCCGCCCCAGCCGCCACCACCGCCGAAGCCGCCTCCCCCGCCCCAGCTGCCGCCGCCCCAGCCACCACCGCCGGCAAAGCGCCCCGGGTGGCCGGACAGCATCGCCACGATCAGGCCAACCACGCCGGCCAGGCCACTGGCCAGCAGGGTGGAGGTGAACAGGAACGCCGCCAGCGCCGCACCGGCACCGCCGAGCAGGCCGCGCAGCGGTCGCGGTACGCGCGAGAACACGCCGCGCAGGATGCTGCCGGCGAACACGCCGATGAACAGCGCCAGGAACCAGGTGTCGCCGCCACCGCCGGGCTCGCGCCCGCGATGACCGCTGACCGGTGCCGGCAGCGTTTCGCCGTCGATCAACTTGACCAGCACCGCCGTGGCATCGCTGATGCCACCGGCGTAGTCGCCGCTGCGGAAGCGTGGGACCAGGTATTCCTGGATGACCCGGTTGGCGATGGCATCGGGAATCGCGCCTTCCAGGCCGTAGCCCGGTTCGATGCGCACGCGCCGGTCGTCCTTGGCCACCACCAGCAGCACGCCGTCATCCACGCCCTTGCGGCCGATCTGCCACTGGTCGAAGACCCGCGTGGTGTACTGCGCGATGTCTTCCGGCTGGGTGGTGGGCACCACCAGCACCTGCAGCTGGCTGCCCTTGCGCTGCTGCAGTTCCAGCGCCTGCTGCACCAGTGCCTGCTTCTGCGCGGCATCCAGCGTGCCGGTGGTATCGACCACCGGCGAATCCAGCGCAGGAACCGGCGCCAGCTGCTGCGCCTGCGACGCCAGCGGCAGCCACAGCAGCAGGGCCAGCAGCGCAGTGGCCAGGCGCATCGGTCAGTGGCCCGGCTGCGACGCCGGCTGCTGCGGCGCGTTGCCGAAATCGACCGTCGGTGCGTTGGAAATCTGCGCTTCGTTGTCCACGGTGAAGTTCGGCTTGGTCTTGTAACCGAAGAGCTTGGCGGTGATCACCTGCGGGAACGAACGGATGTAGGTGTTGTAGTCCTGCACCTGCTGGATGTAACGACCACGCGCAACCGTGATCCGGTTTTCGGTGCCTTCCAGCTGGGCCTGCAGGTCGCGGAAGTTCTGGTCGGACTTCAGCACCGGATAGTTCTCGGTCACCACCAGCAGCCGCGACAGCGCACTACCCAGTTCGCCCTGGGCCTGCTGGAACTGCTTGAGCGAGGCTTCGTCATCGGCGTTGACGTTGATCTGACCGACGCGCGAACGGGCGTTGGTGACTTCGGTCAGCACGCGCTCTTCCTGGCTGGCGAAACCTTTGACGGTCTGCACCAGGTTGGGCACCAGGTCGGCGCGGCGCTTGTACTGGTTGAGCACTTCGGACCAGCTGGCCTTGACCGCCTCGTCCTTCTGCTGGATGGCGTTGTAGCCGCAGCCGGACAGCAGGGAGGCCAGCAGCATCAGGGGCAGGACACGGGTGAACAGGCGCATGGCGGAGGTTCCGGGTGGGCTTGGCGCCGAGCATGCCATGGTTCGGGTGAAAGACCGGCCATCGGGCGCCGCCCCCTCCGCGGTGTGGTCCCCAGCTCGGGGTGGGCCGGGAGGGTGGGTCGGCTGGGGGCCGCTGCAAGTACGTCCATGTAAGCTCGGTCGCCGCATCCATGCGGCTCACTGATCTGGCCCCCCGTCAGCGGACGCCAAGAAGCGATACTTTGATCGCACTTGGAGGTCCCTTATGTCCCGTATCACCCGTCGTAGCTACACCGATGAGTTCAAGCACCAAGCCGTGGAGTTGGCCGAGTCGCTCGGAC
>NZ_JAVFVN010000822.1:0-638 GCF_030910085.1 Stenotrophomonas maltophilia group sp. RNC7
CACACCGTTCCACCAGGCCGAACAAGCCGCCCGCGGCAGGCGGGTAAAATCAGCGGTTGTCCACCACGCTGGGAGCCAGAGTGCAGCCGGTCATTTCAGTTCAAGGCCTATCCAAGCGATACGCCTCGGGATTCCAGGCGCTCAAGAGCGTCGACCTGGAGATCCAACGCGGCGAGATCTTCGCCTTGCTCGGCCCCAACGGCGCGGGCAAGACCACGCTCATCAGCATCATCTGCGGCATCGTCAACCCGACCGAGGGCCGGGTGCTGGCCGACGGCCACGACATCCTCACCGACTACCGCGCCGCCCGCAGCGCCATCGGCCTGGTGCCGCAGGAGATCTCCACCGACGCCTTCGAAAGTGTGTGGAACACGGTCACCTTCAGCCGCGGCCTGTTCGGCAAGCCGGCCAATCCCGAATACATCGAGAAGGTGCTGCGCGACCTGTCGCTGTGGGACAAGAAGGACAGCCGCATCATGGCCCTGTCCGGCGGCATGAAGCGGCGCGTGATGATCGCCAAGGCGCTGTCGCACGAACCCAAGATCCTGTTCCTGGATGAACCCACCGCCGGCGTCGACGTCGAATTGCGGCGCGGCATGTGGGACATGGTGCGGCGCCTGCGCGAGAACGGCGTCACC
>NZ_JAVFVN010000831.1:0-1205 GCF_030910085.1 Stenotrophomonas maltophilia group sp. RNC7
TGTTCTGCTACAATACTATTAACTTTATCTATTATAATTAGTTTGTATGTAATTTGAAATTATATTAAAAAGAATAATCTTTACAAGTAAATAAAAGTTAATTATAATTAACTAAGATTTCAAAAACTTTAATAAATTAATATTTTTTATATAAAAGGGAAAACCCCAAATAGACCATAACCTTCATTGTGTTAGGGCTATTTGGGGTTTTTATTTTTAGGAGGAGAAGAAGATAGTGAAAAAAAAGATAAGGTGTTTAGCAAGTGTTGCTGGATTATCACTATTTATTTCTGGATGTTCTGGTACTCCCCAAGTTGGAAAAGATGGATTAATTAATGGAATGAATGAGAAAGACATAGAAAAACAAACAAGTGCTATTACAGGATTATCTGGTGAGACTAAAGCCAGTGTACAAAAAAGACAAATGGCAAAACCAGAAACAGAATTCTTTCCTGAAATGCCAAAGAATGCTTTAAAAGCACTTGAATATGACAAATTAGAAGATGTAAATAAAGTACGTTTTAAAAATGGAGGCATATTAACCCTTATAGGTATTCAGATGAAAAAAGAAGGAAATAGGCGTGAAGTTATAGATTTTATGCCTAATGAAAGTACCAAGTTTTTAAAGACAATGTTAGATAGCCAGAAAGAAGTTTATGTAGAAACTATTTCAGGTGATGAAGAAGGAGAGATGTACGGATATCTTTGGATAGGTGATGATAAGCAATTAAGAAATATTAATGCATTATTGATTCAGGAAGGGTATGCAAAATTAGTTAGAGTCGACGGTGTAAATTACTATGACACTAGCTTTTATCAAATTGAACAAGAAGCGTTTAGTAACAAATTAGGGATTTGGAAAAACACTGGGAGAGAATAGGGGGAGTATGAATGAATACATTGACAACTGAAAAAAGAAAATCTATAAGTCGGCAAAAGAAATTGCGTCTAGAAGTGATTATGATGTCTGAAGAAAGTTGTAATCAATGTCCAATTTTATTAGAAAATAGGAAACTACTAGGAAATAAAAAAGCATATAAAGAGTGCATAAAAACATGTCTTACATTAAAAAGAATACAACAGAAAAATAAAGAATTGGAAGAAGAGCAGAGTAAATTTAGAGAGTTAATGAAGCAAGAAGAAAAAGTCGCAAGTAATTAATTTATTCTAGGGAGCTGTTCTTATGCAAAATAGAAAGGTGAATT
>NZ_JAVFVN010000842.1:0-559 GCF_030910085.1 Stenotrophomonas maltophilia group sp. RNC7
TCTTTTAGTCCTACTCCAGAGTACGGTACTTGTTCCTTGCTCGACACTTGACCAACCAAAAATGTAATATTTTCTGCAGTAAACGGCTTTCCATTATGACTAAATTTCAAATAGTTATAATTTAGGTCAAGTTCAATTTGCACCTTAGTTTTTGAGTCTGGATATGATACATCTTTAGCGTTTTGAAGCAATTCCCATACCCATCTTCGTGGCGACTCTTCATTAGAACTTAGTCTTAAATTCTTCATCATATCTCTAATTTTTATTGCAATTGAAGTGCTTCGTGACTTTTTATCAGCTTTCTCAATCAAATCTGTATATGACAAATTTCCCCCTCCAATCTACACTTAAAAGTAAATTAATAAAATATAAATCTTTTGGCTATTACTCCTTCGTATACCCATCTAATAAAACTATCAATTTCAGCTACTTTCATAATACATCATTTTCTATAAACATTTTGTCGAATCATGCCATTAAAAGTAAATAAAAAGATTAATCCCCCTGGTCTTAAATATAAATATACAACTAAATCTATATTAATAACACTATATCTAAT
>NZ_JAVFVN010000858.1:0-303 GCF_030910085.1 Stenotrophomonas maltophilia group sp. RNC7
ACTATTTGTAATTGACAACTTAATGAGTATTTTAGAAGAAAATGCAGATAGTTTATTTTCAGATCAAGCAAATTTTGTTCAAAGGTGCAAAGATTTCGCTATAGACAACTGGGTGCATGTAGTGCTTTTAGCACATCCGAACAAAGAGAAAAAAGAATTAAAAGATAAAGAAATTGGAAATCTCGAAAAAACAGATATATCTGGGTCCAATAACATACCCAACAAAGCAGATAACATTATATCAGTAGAACGTATTTGGGGAGACAATAGGGAATTTGATGCACTGATAACAAGCCTAAAAGA
>NZ_JAVFVN010000918.1:0-18708 GCF_030910085.1 Stenotrophomonas maltophilia group sp. RNC7
GGGCCCCCCGCCCCTTCCTTTCTTTTTTTGGGGGGGGGGGCTGCACAGACGGGGGGGTTTGTGTTTGCAAATGGGGGTTTTGTTTTGGGCGGCGGGGGGCCGGAAACCCTAGTTTTGGTTTGGGCGGCCCGGGGGCGCCACCCGCGCCGTTGGTTTTGGGCCGCCCTGCGCCCGCCACTACCATGCCGCTCTTGCTCCCTTTCACGCATTTCACCCCCCCGCCCCTTGACCTCAACCAATGTTGAGGTGCGATAACGATCTCCCCACGGCCAGCCCTCTGGCCTTCCCCACGGAGATTGCTTCGATGTCGTACTCGCTTCCCCCGCTCCCCTACGCCTATGACGCCCTCGAGCCGCACTTCGATGCGCGCACGATGGAGATCCACCACAGCAAGCACCACCAGACCTACGTCAACAACCTCAATGCCGCCATCGAGCAGGCCGGCATCGCCGAGCAACCGGTCGAGGCGCTGATCGCCAACCTCGATGCCGTGCCCGAGGCGCAGCGTGGCGCGGTGCGCAACAACGGCGGTGGCCACGCCAACCACAGCCTGTTCTGGACCGTGCTCTGCCCCAACGGTGGTGCACCCGATGATGAACTGGCCGCCGCCATCGACCGTGACCTTGGCGGCTTCGATGCCTTCAAGGATGCGTTCAGCAAGGCCGCGCAGACCCGCTTCGGCAGTGGCTGGGCCTGGCTGACCATCGATCGCGATGGTCGTCTGCAGGTGGAAAGCAGCGCCAACCAGGACAGCCCGCTGATGGGCGCAACGGTCGGCTTGTCCGGCAATACCCCGATCCTGGCGCTTGACGTCTGGGAACACGCCTACTACCTGCACTACCAGAACCGCCGCCCGGACTACATCGGCGCCTTCTTCAACATCATCAACTGGGCCGAGGTCGGCCGGCGCTACCGCCAGGCCCGGGCCTCATGAGCGGCGAGACACTGCCGTACGCCGGGCCGTGGGCCGGGGTGTTCCCCGCCCCGGCCCCGGTGCCATCGGTCGAGATGCCGCCGCGTGCCCTGCGGCGGCTGCTCGGCCATTTCCCGACCGGCGTGGCCATCGTCTGCGCGCGCGATGCACAGGGCAAGCCGGTCGGCCTGACCATCAACTCGTTCGTACCGGTCTCACTGCAGCCCCCCTTGGTGCTGTGGAACCTGGCGCTGCACGCACAGAGCCTGTCCACCTTCCAGCGCGCCACACGCTTTGCGCTCAGCGTGCTGGCTGCCGACCAGGAAGCACTGGCCCGGCGCTTCGCCGATCCGCAGGTGCGCAACCGCTTCGACGGCCTGGCATTGCTGGATGACGACGAGGACGCCCCACCGCGCATCGCCGGTGCGGTCGCCCATCTCACCTGTACCCGCCACGCGCAGTGGCCGGTAGGCGATCACCTGCTGCTGGCCGGCCGCATCATCGAAGTGCACGAGAACGGCGGCGCGCCGCTGCTGTTCCATCGCGGCCGCTTCCAGCCCGGCCCGGCCGAACTGCTGGTGGAGGTGCGCGGATGAACATCGAAGCTCTGGAATGCATGCTTGCCGCAGGCAAGGACGGCGCACTGCTGCGCTTCGGCCTGGGCAAGGGCTGGCTGGATGCCGGCAACCCGGTACGCGCGGCAACCCACCTGGGCCGCTGCGTGGTGCTTGATCCGCAGTACTCGGCAGCCTGGAAGCTGCTGGGCAAAGCCTGGCTGGCCAGTGGCCAGCCACAGGCGGCCCGTGAGGCATGGCAGCGCGGCTTGAGCGTGGCCGGCAGCAAGGGCGACCAGCAGGCATGCAAGGAAATGCAGGTGTTCCTGCGACGCCTGGACCGCGAGCAGGCCGCCCTGGCGAAGGCGGGCTGAGTCGATCAGCCCGCGTTGGCCGATGCCGGTGCGGACATGATGTCCGGCATCGGCAGGCGGCGCGGCTTGCTCGGGAATGCGTGGCGCAGGATGCGCCAGACCACCTGGCCGAACTGGCGCGGCAGCGAGCCGTTGTTGTAGTGCTGGCCGTAGCGGCGGCAGATGTCCTTCACTTCCTTGGCGATGGCCGCATAGCGGTTGGCCGGCAGATCCGGGTAGAAATGGTGCTCGATCTGGTGGCTGAGGTTGCCCGACAGCACGTTGATCAGGAAGCCACCGCTGATGTTGGACGAACCGCGCAGCTGGCGCAGGTACCAGTGGCCGCGCGACTCATTGCGCAGGCACTCCTTGGGGAAGGTTTCCGATTCGGCGGTGAAGTGCCCGCAGAAGATGATCACGTAGGTCCAGATGTTGCGCAGGCCGTTGGCGACCAGGTTGCCCAGCATCACGGTGAGGAAGAACGGACCCGCCAGCAGCGGGAAGAACACGTAGTCCTTCAGCACCTGGCGCAGCATCTTGCGCGCCACCGGGCGGGTCTGCAGCCACATCGCACGGGCACTCATGCGGCCCTTCAGCCAGCGGCCAAGGCGAAGGTCCTGCGCGGCCACGCCCCACTGGAACAGCAGTGCGAAGATCGGCGCGATGATCGGCTGCAGCAGGTAGAACGGCTTCCAGCGCTGTTCCGGGAAGATGCGCAGCAGGCCGTAGCCGATGTCATCGTCCATGCCACGCACATTGGTGTAGGTGTGGTGGCGGAAATTGTGAGTCTTGCGCCAGTTGTCGGCGGTGGCAACGATGTCCCACTCGTAGGTGTTGCCATTGAGCTTGGGATCACCGGTCCAGTCGAACTGGCCGTGCATCACGTTGTGGCCCAGCTCCATGTTCTCCAGGATCTTCGACAGCGCCAGCAGCAGCGTGCCGGTGATCGCGGCCGGCCACAGCAGCGGCATCCAGAACAGCGGCGAAAACGCCGCCAGGAACAGCAGGCCACGGCCACACACGCCGAACCAGCGCACGGCGGCGGCCACGCGGCGGATGTAGCGGGTATCGGAGGCGCCGAGGCTGCCGATCACACGGTCGCGGATCGCGTCGAGTTCCTCGCCGAAGGCATGCATCTCGGCAGTACTCAGGGCACGGTCGGTGGCGCGGGTCATGGCAGGCGTCCTCAGAGATCCAGGGTCAGGTCGGTGGTCGGTGCGCTCACGCAGATCCGTACCGGCTGTGCCGACTCGGACTGCAGGTCGCCGGTGCGCAGGTGGCGGGTGGCGCCACTGACGCGGTCACAGCTGCAGGTGTTGCAGATGCCCATGCGGCAGCCATGCTTGGGCTTGATGCCATGGGCTTCGAGGCTTTCCAGCAACGAGCGGCCGCGCGGCACGCTCAGCTGGCGGCCACTGCGGGCAAGGGTCAGCGACACTTCGCCTTCGCTGCTGGCATCACGCAACGGCGCCGGCGGAGTGAATGCTTCCGCCTGGAAACCCGCGACCTGGTGCGCCAGGCGTTCGCGCGCAGCGGCAACGAATCCATCCGGGCCACAGGCCAGCACGTGGCGCTGCGCCAACGGGGTGTCATCGCCGGCCACCTGCAGATCGTGGGAATCGATGCGTGCGGCAGGCACATCGCCTTCGCGGGTGGTCAGCAGGTGCACACGCAGGTTCGGCTGGCGCGCGGCCAGTGCCTGCAGCTCATCACGGAACTGCAGCTGGGCGGCACTGCGCTCCCAGTAGAACAGGTCCACCGGCGCGGCCAGCGGGCGCTGGCAGGCTTCGCGCAGCAGGCTGCGCATCGGCGTGATGCCACTACCGGCCGCCAGCAGCAATACCGGAGCCGCGGCCGACAGCTGGAATTCTCCGAACGCAGCCTCCAGGCGGAACAGCTCGCCCGGCTGCGCATGGTTGACCAGATGCTGGCTGACCCGGCCGCCCTCGACCGCCTTGACGGTGATCGCCAGTTCGCGCGGTCCCAGCGCAGTGGGGCTGTAGCTGCGCTGCCACAGGCGTCCTTCAATCTCCACGCCCAGGGTGACGTGCTGGCCCGCGCGCATGCCGGCCCAGTGCCGGTTGGTGCGCAGGACCAGGGTCGCCGCGCCCTCGCCGGCCGGCTCGCGCCGGACGAGGCGGGCCACCGGTTCACGCAGGGTCCACAGGGGATTGAGCTGGCCCGCCCAGAAATCGAACAGCGACGGCGAGACCCAGCGGTACGGAGAGAACAGGGATGGACGGACGACAGCGCTCATAGGCGCACTATACGGGCGCACATACACCTGTGTATACATGTGTATATTGAACCGGATTGGGTATGATTCAGCCTCGCCCCACCGGAACCGCCATGGCCGCCGCCACCGTCTTGTCGACGCCTGAAGATGCCAACAGCCCGGCCCGCCGTACGGTGAGCCGCGAGGATCTGCTGGCCGCCGCCCTGAAACTGATCGGGCCGCACCGCAGCCTGTCCACGCTCAGCCTGCGCGAAGTGGCACGCGAGGCCGGCATCGCGCCGAACAGCTTCTACCGGCAGTTCCGCGACATGGACGAACTGGCCGTAGCGCTGATCGACGCGGCCGGCCGCTCGCTGCGCACCATCATCGGCGAGGCCCGCCAACGCGCCACCTCCACCGCCACCAGCGTGGTGCGGGTCTCGGTGGAGACCTTCATGGAGCAGCTGCGCGCCGACGACAAGCTGCTGCACGTACTGCTGCGCGAAGGCGCGGTCGGCTCGGACGACTTCAAGCACGCGGTCGAACGCGAGCTGCATTATTTCGAGGAAGAGCTGCAGCACGACCTGGTGCGCCTGGCCGCACTGGATGGCGCCGTACTGCATGCCCCCGAACTGGTGGCCAAGGCCATCACCCGGCTGGTGTTCGCGATGGGTGCCACCGCCATGGACCTGCCGCCGGAGAAGGATCCGGAACTGGTCGATCAGATCTCCACGATGATCCGCATGATCATCGTCGGCGCACGTACCCCTGCCGCCTTCCGCCGCGGCTGACGATCCGCTCCCGGGGCGGATCCCTTTCCAAAGGAAAGGGCTCTGGCCCCGTCCCCACTGCCCCCACGACTATTCCATCCTCCGCCTATGACCACCGGCAGGGTGGTCGTTACCAGATGTGATGTTATAACACTTGCATGATCTGACTCGGCCGGCGCTCCGCCCGAAATTGCTGCGGCTTCGTTATATAGCACTTGCTATATTCATAAGTCATTGCTTTCATATGCGTCAGCCAGGTCGCCCTCGCCGCCTTTCTTCCTACAAGGACGACGCCCTCATGCACTCTATCCCCCACCGCTTCCGACGGTTGCCGCTGGCCGCCGCCATTGTCCTGACCCTGCCGCTGCCTGCAGTGGCCGACACTCCGAAACCGACCGAACTGGACCGTGTGCAGGTCAAGGTCAGCACCGCCACGCGCAGCGAACGCCTGCTGTCGGACGTGCCGATCCGCACCGAAGTGCTGCGCAAGGAAGACATCGCGCTGCGCGCGGCCACCGACTTCTCGCGCGCCGCCGAGTTGATCAACGGCCTGCGCGTGGAAAGCAACTGCCAGAACTGCAACACCAGCGAAGTACAGCTGCTGGGCCTGCCCGGCGCCTACAACCAGCTCCTCTTCGATGGCATTCCACTGCTGTCCACGCTGGGCAGCGTGTACGGTCTGGAGCAGATCCCGGCCGGGTTCGTCGACCGCATCGAAGTGGTCAAGGGCGGCGGCTCGGCGCTGTACGGACCGGGCGCGGTTGCCGGTGTGATCAACCTGATTCCGCCGCTGCCGGCGCGCAGCGGTGGCCATGTGCAGGCCGGCGTGGATGTGCTGAAGGGTACGCCGCAGAAGAACGCCGATGTTCGACTGGACCTGGTTGCCAAGGACGCAGACGCCGGGCTTTCGGTGATTGCCCAGCGCAACTGGAACAGCGGCATCGACTACAACGGTGACGGCTACACCGAGATCACCCGCAAGAACCTCAAGGTCGGCGGGCTGCAGGCCTGGTACGCGCCCACGCCGGGCACGCGGCTGCGCCTGGACCTGCAGGTGACTGATGAAACCCGGCGTGGCGGCAACCGCCTGGACCAGCCGGAATACCTGGCCAACATCGCCGAATCGCTGGATACGAAATACCGCCGCGGCAGCGTGTCGTGGGACCAGGAAATCAATCCCGACGTCGATTTCCGCCTGGCCTACGCCTTCGCCGACATTGACCGCGACAGCTTCTATGGCGGCCTGGGCGATGTGGTCACCGATCCCTCGGCGCCCGGCTATGACCCGTTGCAGCTGGACCGCAACGTGGCCGGCAGCGCGGCCTCGCGTTCGTGGCGCCAGTACGGCCGCACCCACAACCCGCTGCACTACATCGACAGCCAGTTGAACTGGCGGTTGGGAGCGCACGCGCTGGCCTTTGGCGTGCAGTACAAGCACGAGGCGCTGCGCGACGACAACCGCACCGGTGATGGGCAGCGTCTTGCGGTACTGGAGGATGCGACCTTCCACAACCTGGGCGCCTTCATCCAGGACGAGTGGAGCCTGCGCGACAACGTCGACCTGGTGCTGGGCGCACGCGTGGACAAGAGCTCGGAGCTGGACAACGCGGTGTTCTCGCCGCGCATCGCGCTGGCCTGGCAGGCTACTCCGAACCTGAAATGGCGCGCCGGCATCGCCACCGGCTTCCGTGCGCCGGAGATCTTCGTCGAGGATGTGCACGTCGATACGCTGGGCGGCGAACAGGTGCGCGTGCGCAACACGGACGGTCTGAAAGAAGAGCGCGCGTTGACCACCCTGTTCGGCTTCGACTGGCGCTCGGACCCGGCCACTCCGGTGTGGAGTTGGGATGCCACCGCCTCCTATGCACGCATCCGCGACACCTTCGCGCTGGGCGAGATCCAGCGCGGCGATGACGGACAACTGAGCCAGCTGCGCTACAACGCCTCCGGCTCCAACGTATTGGGTGCGGAAACCAACCTCGGCTGGCAACCGTCGCCGCAATGGCGCCTGACCGCCGGTGCCTCGTGGTACCGCTCGCGCTTCCGCGAACCGCAGCGCATCTTCGACGACACTGGCGACGGTGGCGATACCATCATCGAAAGCCGCGACTACCTGAAGACACCGCGCTGGACCGGCTTGGCGCAGCTCAGCTGGATGCCTGCCGAACCGTGGGAAACCTTCGTCGCGCTGCGCCATACCGGGCCGATGTCGGTGCTGAACAACCGGCTGGGCGAGCTGCACCGCACACGTTCTTTCCTGATCACCGATCTTGGTGCGCGCTGGCACCGCCATCTGGGCACGCAGGCGCAGCAGGAAGTGTCGGTAGCCGCTGGCGTCAAGAACGTGTTCGATCAGCGCCAGAAGGATCTGGAAGTGGGCGCGCTGCGTGACAGCGACTATGTCTACGGGCCGCGCTTTGCACGTTCGTGGTACGTCAACCTGGGCTATGCGTTCTGAAGCTCTGCGAGCGTTGTTGCTGGCCTGTGCCATGCTGCTGGCCGCACCGGCGATGGCTGGGGACCTGCACGCGCAGGTTTCGGCCTCGCTGATGCGGCCGGAGCAGCGATCGCTACGGCCGATGCAGTGGTCGTCGCCGCCGAAACTGGTGGCGCTGTACTTCGGCGCCGACTGGTGTGCACCGTGCCATGCCTTCGTACCCACGCTGCGCAGCGTGCGTGATGCCCTGCGCCAAGCCGGCGCCGATACCGAAGTGGTGTACGTCAGCCAGGATGAGAGCGAGAGCGCGCTTCGCCGCTACATGCACGCGCAGGACATGCCGTGGCCGGTACTGGACCCGCGCCGCGCCGCGCGCATGCCGGCACTGCAGGCATTGGCCGGATTGGCACCACCGAACCTGGTGCTGATCGATACGGATGGGAAGGTGCTGGCCAACGGATGGCAGGGCCGGCGCTATGAAGGCCTGCAGCCGGTGTTGAAGGAATGGACGAAACGCGCGTGCGCGCAGCAGCAGGCGCGCTGCCCATCCGGATTGTAGATCCACGCCATGCGTGGATGCTCCCTGTCATCGCGCGAACAGCAGCCGAGCATGGCTCGGCTCTGCAGGAAATGTGGCTCAGCCGCCCTCGGCCCTGCGCACGAATGCCTCGAACAGCGCCAGTGTCTGTTCGCTGACATGGTGCTCGATGCCCTCCGCATCGCGCCGCGCGGTATCTGCGTCCACGCCCAGCGCCAGCAGGAAACGCTCCACGGTCTGGTGGCGCTGGCGGCTGGCATGGGCCAGCGCCTCACCTTCCGGGGTCAGGAACACGCCACGGTACGGCCGCTGCACCACCCAACCATCACGGGCCAGGCGCCGCAGCATCTTCGCCACCGTAGGCTGGGCCACGCCCAGACGCGTCGCGATGTCGACCTGGCGGGCCTCGCCGCCGTCGGCCAGCAGGTCCGAGATCAGCTCGACATAGTCCTCCACCAGCTCCATCCGGTGCGCCTCGCGCACTTGCCGGAAGCTCTCGACCTGGCGCTCGGCCTCGATCAAGGGGGTGCTCTTCAGCGATGTCGAATCGTCGGTCTTGCCCACGCCTGCGCCTGTCCTTCCGGGGTGATCCGGTGTTGAACCTGAATTCTGGACCAGTAAAGCGATAAAGACGATTGTTTCACATTGCTAATGACTATAGCAGGAGCTATATTCGGGCCATGAACACCCTGGCGCCCCGCGACCCTTCGGCCTCCACTCCGGCCAGCCTGGGCGCGCTCAACGCCTCGGTGGCGGTACCCGACAAGGGTCACTGGTGGTTCCGCCTGCTGGCCTTCCTCGGCCCGGGCTACATGATCTCGGTCGGCTACATGGACCCGGGCAACTGGGCCACCGACCTGGCCGGTGGTTCGCGCTTCGGCTACCTGCTGCTGTCGGTCATCCTCATTTCCAACCTGATGGCGGTGATCCTGCAGGCGCTGTCGGCACGGCTCGGCATCGCCACCGGCATGGACCTCGCGCAGGCCTGCCGCGCCCGCTACCCGAAGCCGGTGAACCTGGCACTTTGGGGGCTGTGCGAGGCGGCGATCATCGCCTGCGACCTGGCCGAGGTGATTGGCACCGCGATCGCGCTGAAGCTGCTGTTCGACCTGCCACTGCTCTGGGGCGCGGTGATCACTGCGCTGGATACGCTGCTGGTTCTGCTGCTGATGAACCGCGGCTTCCGTGCACTGGAAGCCTTCGTGATCGCGCTGCTGATGGTGATCTTCGCCTGCTTCGTGGTGCAGATCGCGATGGCTGCCCCGCCAGTGATGGCGGTGCTGGGCGGATTCATTCCGCGCGCACAGGTGGTGACCGATCCGAACGCGCTGTACATTGCGATCGGCATCATCGGTGCCACGGTGATGCCGCATAACCTGTACCTGCATTCGTCCATCGTGCAGACCCGCGCCTACCCGCGCACGGATGAAGGCCGCCGCAGCGCACTGCGCTGGGCAGTCACCGACAGCACCCTTGCGTTGACGCTCGCATTGTTCATCAACGCCAGCATCCTGATCCTGGCGGCGGCGGTGTTCCATGCCAATGGCCGATTCGACGTGGAAGACATCGAGCAGGCGCACCAGCTGCTGGCGCCAATGCTCGGCGTGGGCGCGGCGGCGACCCTGTTCGCGGTGGCGCTGCTGGCGTCGGGCCTGAATTCGACAGTCACTGCGACGCTGGCCGGCCAGATCGTGATGGAAGGCTTCCTGCACCTGCGAATGCCGCCGTGGCTGCGACGGCTGATCACACGTGCGCTGGCGATCATTCCGGTGGTGGTGGTGATCCTGCTGTTCGGCGACCAGGGCGCAGTGAAGCTGCTGGTACTGAGCCAGGTGGTGCTGTCGATGCAGCTGCCATTCGCGATCATCCCGCTGGTACGGATCGTGACCGACAAGGTGACGATGGGCGCGCTGGTGGCCCCGCGCTGGCTGGGCGCGATCGCCTGGGTGATCGCGCTGGTGATCGTGGTGCTGAATGTGAAGCTGCTGGTGGATACCTTCAGCGGAGCCTGACGCCAAACCACGGACCCTGCCCCGGTAGATCCACGCCATGCGTGGATGCCCTTGTAGAGTCGAGCCATGCTCGACTCATCGCTCACCGCGCGAACGGCAGCCGAGCATGGGCTCGGCTCTACAGATGCAACGCGATCGCGGCCTCGATCTGCTGCGGCGACTGGAACCCGGCCAGGCGCGTGCGTTCGTCGCCGTCACGGAACAGAGACAGCGTCGGCGTCTGCCGCAGCCCCAACTCCCTGAAGAACGCCTCACCCAGCACCTCCAGCTGCACGCGCAGCAACGTGGTGCCCTGCCCCGCTACGCTGTTGGCCACCCGGTGCAGCGACATCTCCAGCATCCGGCATCCCGGGCATTGGTCCTTGTGGAAATCCACCAGCACCCGCGGGTGCTCGGCCAGCAGCTGCTGGAACTGCTCAGGCGTGGTGGCGTCGATGATCTGCATCGTGGTTGCTCCAGTAGTGGGCCAGGATCGCATCGGTCCAGGCGTCGATGGCTGCGGCGTGACGCTCGCCATGCGGCATCTGTTCGATCTCCAGCGGCGGATAGTCGCTGCGGAAATAGCGGATCAGCCGGTGCACGGCGCCGCAGTAGTACGCCTGCCCCCACTGCGTTTCACCGGTGCCGAACACCGCCAGCTGGCGTGGCTGCTGACCGCGCTCGGCAATGCCGGCCACCCACGCCTTCATCTCCGCTGGCGTGCGCCCGGCATTGTCGGTCCAGCAGCCCAGCAGCACCAGGTCGGCCTCATCGGCCGCCAGCGGCGGTGCCTGGCGCAGGTCGTCGGCCTCCTGCCAGTACACCGCATGACCGGCAACGCGGCAGCGTTCGGCAATCTGCCGGCCGAGTTCGCGGGTGTTGCCGCTCAAGGAGGCGACCACCATCAGGATGCTCAGCACGGCGCCAGGCTCAGAGATCGTCGAAGCCGTTGTCGACGTTGGTCTTCTTGTAACTTGCATTGCGCATCTCGAAGAAGTCGGTCTTGGTCTCGGTGAAGTTGTCGGCGTAGGCCTTGATCCACGGCATCACGTTGTCGGTGGTGTCGCTGTACAGGCGCTCGATGCCGAGCATGCCGGCCATCTTGTTGGCGCGGTACTTCACGTAGCGCACCATCTCGTCCACGTCGATGCCATCGATGCCATCCAGAACCTCCGACGACCACTGCGTCTCCAGCTCGATGGCATGTTCGAATGACTGGTGTACATAGGCGGTCAACTCATTGGTCTGCAGCTCGGGGTTTTCACCGATGATGGCGCGGATCAGCTCGCTGATGAACTTGGTATGCGCCAGCTCGTCGCGATTGATGAAGCTGATGATCTTGCCGGTGCCGTTCATGCGGTTCTGCCGCACCATGTTGTAGAAGTACGCAAACCCGGAATAGAAGTTGATGCCCTCCAGGATCGAGGACTGGATCAACGACTTGAGCAGGGTCTCGGCGGTCTTCTCGCGCATGAAGTCGTCATACGCGCCCATGATCGGGGCATTGCGCTTGATGATGGTCGGGTGGGTGCGGGCGATCTCGAAGATCCGGTTCTGGTTCGGCAGGTCGGTGATCGAGGCCAGTACGTAGCTGTAGCTCTCGTTATGGATCACTTCCTGCTGGCCGATGATCGCCGCGTTGGCATGCGCGGCCGGATCAGTGATGTACTCGGCCACGTTGTAGATGAAGCGCGTCTGCGGTGAATCCAGCGTGGCCAGCAGGCCGATGATCGAGTCGTAAGCGTTCTTCTCGCGCCCGGACAGCTCTCCGTACTGGCGCGCATCCAGCTTCATGTCCACTTCGTCGGGAATCCAGAAGTTGGTCGACAGCTCCTTGTAGGCCCGATAGAACGACGGGTACGGGATATCGTTCCAGTTGAGGATGCCGCTGGTCTGGCCGTTGATGATGCCGGTGCTGCGGTTGGGATGGCGTGGTTCGAGTATCTTGATGCGATCGAGGGGGGTTGCCATGGTCGTCTGCCTTCGTGTTACGTGCGTTGCGGATGTAGAGCCGAGCCCGCGCTCGGCTGCTCTTCGCGTCTGAGCCGAGCGCGGGCTCGGCTCTACAGCGGTCGCGGCGGTCAGCTTGAACACCACTCGCATTCGCTGATGTCGATGTCGTTGGAGCGCACGTAGTAGGTGGTCTTCAGCCCTTCGCGCCAGGCGCTCAGATGCAGCTCCAGCAGCGTGCTGGCGCGGATGGTGCTGGGCACGTACAGGTTGAAACTGATCGACTGGTCGACATGGCGCTGGCGGCGCGCGTTCTGGCGCACGCTGGCGAACTGATCGACCTTGTAGGCGCCCTTCTCGTAGTACGGCCAGGTCTCCAGCGACAGACCCGGCGCCGCCACCGGCCGCCGGAAGTCCTTCTTTTCCTCGTAGTAGAACGCGCTGTAGATCGGGTCGATGGAGGCCGTGGAGCCTGCAATCTGCGCGGTGCTCATGTTCGGCGCAACTGCAAGCAGCCAACCGTTGCGCAGGCCATGCGTGGCGACTTCGCGGGCCAGGCTGTCCCAGGCCGCGCCGCTGTAGCCCCGGTCACGGAAGTAGCGTCCGTTGTGCCAATCGCTGCCGGCGAACATGGGGTAGCTGCCCTTCTCCCGCGCCAGTTGCGCGCTGGCCTGGATGGTCAGGAAGTTGATGCGTTCGTAGAGACGGTCGGCCAATGCTTCGGCATCCGGAGATTCCCACTGGATCGCCTGCTGCGCCAGCAGGTGGTGCCAACCGAACGTGCCCAGGCCGATGGCACGGTACTTGTGGTTGGTGATCGTGGCCTGCGGCACCGGCAACGCGTTGAGGTCGATCACGTTGTCGAGCATGCGCACCTGGATCGGGATCAGGCGCTCCAGCACATCGGTGGCCAGCAGGTCATCAGGTGCACTGATCGCCCGGCCGAGGTTGATCGAGGACAGGTTGCAGACCACGAAGTCACCGGCACGGCGCGTGGTGACGATCTGGTCGCCGCTGACGATCTCCTGGATCATCCGCGTCGGGCTCATGTTCTGCAGGATCTCGGTGCACAGGTTGCTGGAATAGATCATGCCCGCGTGCTTGTTCGGGTTCCTGCGATTGACCTCGTCGCGGTAGAACAGGAACGGGTTGCCGGTCTCCAGCTGGCTGAGCATGATCCGCTTGAACAGATCGATGGCCTTCACCGTTCGGCGGCTGATGCGCTCATCGGCCACCAGCTCGGCATAGCGGTCGCGGAAGCTGCCCGAACCGCGCTTCTCATCGTAGAAGTCCTGCAGGTACCAGCCCTTGGCCTGCTTCACCTCGTGCGGGTCGAACAGGTACCAGTCGGCGCGGCGTTCGACCGCTTCCATGAACAGGTCGGGCACGCACACCGAGGTGAACACATCGTGCGCGCGCAGGCGCTGGTCACCGTTGTTGAGGCGCAGGTCCATGAAGGCTTCGATGTCGCGGTGCCAGATGTCCAGGTATACCGCCACCGCGCCCTTGCGCTGGCCAAGCTGATCAACCGACACCGCCGTGTTGTTGAGCTGCTTGATCCACGGCACCACGCCACCGGAGGAATTGGCCACGCCGCGGATCGGCGCGCCGCTGCTGCGCACGTAGCCCAGGTAGGCGCCAACACCGCCGCCGTGCTTGGACACGCGCGCGATATCGGTGTTGGAGTCATAGATGCCCTGCAGGCTGTCGTCCACCGTGTCGATGAAGCAGCTGGACAGCTGGCCGCCCACCTTGCCGGCGTTGGCCAGGGTCGGCGTAGCCACCGTCATGTACAGGTTGGACAGCGCCCAGTACGCCTCGCCGACCAGCTGCATGCGGCGTTCGCGCGGCTTTTCCTCCTGCATCAGGTACAGCGCAATTGTCAGCCAGCGCTCCTGCGGCAGTTCGTAGACCTCGCGGCTGCGGTCGCTGGCCAGATAGCGCGTGGCCAGCAGGTACAGGCCGTTGTAGGTGAACAGGCGGTCGCGCTCCGGATCGATCATCTCACCGGCCTGCTGCAGCTCTTCCTTGGAATAGCAGCGCAGGATGTCGTTGCTGTAGATGCCACGATCGGCGAGGCTTTCCTGCAGGCCCACGTAGGAGCCGTACTTCAGGCTGGCATCGTAGAAGCGGTTGCGGCTGGCACGCTTGTACAGGCGGCGCAGGTAGATGCGCGCGGCGAACTGTTCCCACTCGGGCGCGACCAGGTCCACCCGCGATTCGGCCTCGCGGATCAACAGATCGACCAGGTCATCGGCGCTGATGCTGGGCTTGCGCTCGACCATTGCCTGCACCACGCGGCGGTAGTCGCTCACATCCAGCTGCGGGAACTCGGCATGCACGGCATCGATGCTGCGCTGCAGGCGCTCGGCCTCGAACGGCAGGCGGCGGTTGCCGGCCTCCTTGGTGATCCAGGTCGGCACGCGCTCGCCACCGGCGCGCAAGGCGTCGCCAGCGCCGGCCAGATCGGCCGCGCGGAAGGTACTGTCGGTCATGGTGGTGAAACTCCAGGCTCGCACGCGCTTTGGCGGTCGATGCCATGGCGGCCCTGGACGCGATACCGGCGCACGGGGCAAACGGGTGGATTGCCAGGGTGCGGGAACGGAGGTCGTCGGCATCTGCCTGCGCCTGCGGCCGGTATCCGGGCCGTGGGGGGCGACCTGCGTCCGCACGATGGCGGCCGCGTCGACACGGCAAGCCTTCAGGGGCGGGCCGCGGGACGTTTGCTGCATGTCCGGCGGCGGCGGCTGACCGGGAGTGACGGCCACAACATAGTGGGGATGACGCGCACCGTCAACACAAGATGCGGTAATCGCGACATGCCGCGACGATCAGTCGCAGGATGCCGTGTTGCAGCGGCGACGCCTTGTCGACATGCCCTGCGTCCCCAGTTCGGTACAACATCCACTTTTCCCGGAACACCGCCCATGCGCGCTGCCCAGTACTCCTCCTTCGGCAACCCGGCCGACGTCCTCGCCATTGCCGATGCCGCCCTGCCCGAGCCCGCTCCCGGCGAGGTGCGCATCCGCACCGTGCTGGCCTCGATCCACAACCACGACCTGCTGACCGTGCGCGGCCTCTACGGCTACAAGCCGACCCTGCCGGCGATCGGTGGCAGTGAAGCGCTGGGCGTGGTCGATGCACTCGGCGATGGCGTGGATGGCCTGCAGATCGGCCAGCGGGTTGCCGCCGCCTCGGTGCACGGTACCTGGGCCGAAGCGTTCATTGCACCGGCACGCATGGTGATTCCGATGCCGGAGGCGATCCCGGACGAGATGGCCGCACAGCTGATCGCCATGCCGCTGAGCGCGCTGATGCTGCTGGAGTTCCTGCACGTCGAAGCAGGCCAGTGGATCGTGCAGAACACCGCCAACGGCGCGGTCGGCAAGTCGCTGGCGATGTTGGCAAAGGCGCGTGGCGTGCATGTGGCCAACCTGGTGCGCAACGCCGCTGCCGTGGCGCAGTTGCAGGCGCTGGGCATCGATCATGTGTTCGACACCTCGTTGGACGGCTGGAAGGATCGCGTGCGTGAAGCGACCGGCGAAGCACAGGCCGCGGCCGCGGTGGATTCCATCGGCGGCGACGCCAGTGGCGATCTGGTCGACCTGCTCGGCCACCACGGCACGCTGGTGTCGTTCGGTGTGATGAGTGGCGAGCCGATGCACATTCCTGCCGGCGGCCTGATCTACAAGGAGGCCACGGTGAAGGGCTTCTGGGGCAGCAAGGTCAGCCAGGCGATGGCGGTGGAGGACAAGCGCCGGCTGGTGAGCGAACTGCTGAAGCGTGCTGCTGGCGGCGAGCTGACGCTGCCGGTGGAGCAGATCTTCGCGCTGGACGACGTCGCCCAGGCAGCGAAGGTCGCAGGAGGCTCGGGCCGCAACGGCAAGGTGCTGCTGCGGCCGTGATGGGCTGGCATTGCCTTCTGTAGAGCCGAGCCATGCTCGGCTGCTTTCCGGTCAGTGTGTGGAGCCGAGCGTAGGCTCGGCTCTACAGGGGCGTGCGGACCAACGGTCCGCACCCACCGAGCCGGTTCGTTAAGAACCTGTGCTGTATAACTGAATGCGCTTTCGTCATTGGAAGGCGCATGTACCTGCGTGCGGTACTGACGGCTCCTCCCCCGTTTGGCGTTGTCGCTTCCATGTACCGCACCACCCTGAACCTGCTAGCCGGCGCCATTGCGCTGAGCCTCACCGCCGGCGCTGCCGGCGCCGCTGAATCGGCCGATACCGGCAAGGACAGCACCACTCTCGGCACCGTGCTGGTGACCGGCTCCAACATCAAGCGCAGTGATACCGCCGGGCCGAACCCGGTGCAGATCGTCAGCCGCGAACAGATCGAGCAGACCGGCCGCTCCACCCTTACCGACGTACTGCGCAACCTGTCGGCCAATGCCGGCAACAGCTTCGACGAGCAGTACACCGGCAGCTTCGCCGCCGGCTCGGCCTCGATCGGCCTGCGTGGCCTGTCGCCGAAGAACACACTGGTGCTGGTCAACGGCTACCGCGTGTCCAACTTCGGCTTCGCGCTCAATACCCAGGACACGTTCGTCGACCTCAACGCGCTGCCGATCAGCGCAGTCGAGCGCATCGAAGTGCTCAAGGATGGTGCTTCGGCGGTGTATGGCTCCGATGCCATCGCAGGTGTCATCAACATCATCCTGCGCAGGAACTTCCAGGGCGTGGAAGTGGGTGGCGGCTTCGGTACCGCCACCCAGGGCGGCCTGGACGAACGCAAGGCCAACCTGTTGGCCGGCTTCGGCGACCTGGAGCAGCAGGGCTGGAACGTGCTGTTCGGCTTGGACCTGCTCAAGCGTGATCGCCTCGACGCCGACCAGCGCGCCTATACCCGCAGCGGCGATTTCCGCGACAAGCCCGGCGGACGCCTGGCCGGCTGGTCCACCGCCGGTGGCAACTGGCTGTCCAACCCACGCGCACCTCAGCCGTTCGCCAACTGCCCCGACGGCAGCCAGCTGCGCCCGTACAGCGACTTCGGCAGTACCCTGCCCGGCCAGGCCTGCGCCTTCAATGCGCAGCCGTTCAAGACCCTGCAGCCCGGCGCCGAGCGCCTGCAGGCCTCGTTGAGTGCAACCTACCGCTTCAATGACAGCGTCGAAGCGTTCGCCGATGTGCTGTACAGCCACAACAAGGCCGACCAGATCTTCAGCGCGCCGCTGACCGTCGGCCCCGGCCTGCGCGCGTACAACCCGGCCACCGGCACGCTGATCGACGTGCCGGCGGCGCTGCCGGTCGGCCACCCGAACAACCAGGGCAGCACGCCGCTGCCGTTCGAGTACACCTTCTTCGATCTCGGCCCGCGCCTGAAGGACAACACCCAAGTGTTCTACCGCGCCCTGGCCGGCGTGCGCGGCAGTGGCGAGCGCTGGGACTGGGAAGTGGCGGCGCTGACCTCGCAGAGTGCACAGCGCGAATACGTCGACAACTTCGTCAACCGCTACGCGTTCGAGCAGATCCTGCGCGATGGCAGCTACAACTTCCTCGATCCGTCCAGCTCGCCGGGCGCGCTGGATGCCCTGCGCCTGCAGACCAAGCGTCCGGGCTGGTATAAGCTGCATTCGTTGAACCTGAAGGCCTCGACCTCGCTGTGGGAGATGCCGGCCGGTGCGGTGGGCTTCGCCTGGGGTGCAGAGTTCCGCAAGGAATCACTGGATGCGCGCACCAGCGCGCAGGTGCTGTCGGGCACCGAACTGCGCCCGGCCATCAACGTGGTGAACGGCGAGCGCCAGGTCAGTGCCGCCTACGCCGAACTGAGCGTGCCGCTGCATCGCACGCTGGAACTGCAGGTGGCCGGCCGTGGCGACCACTACGACGACTTCGGCGAGGCGTTCTCGCCGAAGGTGGCGCTTCGCTGGCAGCCGCTGGACAGCCTGCTGCTGCGCGGCTCGTTCTCGCGCGGCTTCCGTGCACCGTCGCTGCCGGAAATCGCACCCGGCCAGACCGTCAGCTATGGCTCGGTGATCGATCCGCTGGATCCGCTGCAGCCCGGCGGCAGCCGTGGCGTCACCAACATCCGCACCGGCAATCCGGACCTGAAGGCCGAACGCTCGCGCAACTTCAACCTGGGTGCGGTGTGGTCGCCGGATGGCGATACCAGCATCGGCCTGGACTGGTACCGCATCGAGCAGGACAACCTGGTCAAGCCGGACAGCGCGCAGTTCATCGTCGACAACCCGACACTGTTCCCCGGTCGCGTGCAACGTGATGCGCAGGGACGCATCCAGTTCATCACCAACCAGTACGCCAACCAGGGCGAACTGACCACTTCAGGGCTGGACCTGGAAGCCAATCGCACCTTCCGCACCGACGGCTGGGGCAACTTCACCGTGGCCGGCAGCTGGACCCACCTGCTCAGCTTCAAGCAGCCGCTGGTAGCCGGCCAGGCACCGTACGAAGGCGCCGGCAACAACCGCCACGGCGCGCTGCCTCGCACCCGCGGCACCACCTCATTGAACTGGGCGGTGGGCGACTGGAGCAGCACGCTGAGCCTGCAGTACGTGAGCGGCTACGACCAGCGCGTGGCGACGGCGACCAGCAACCCGGGCCTGAGCGACCGCGTCAAGCCGTACCACCAGCTGGACCTGTACGTGGCGTACGAAGGCATTGCCAACACCACGCTGTCGCTGTCGGTGCTGAACCTGACCGACAAGGACCCGCCGTTCGACCCGGCTGGCGGTTCCAACGGTTTCGACATTAGCCAGTACAACCTGCGCGGGCAGTTCGTCTCGCTGGGCGCGCGCTACCGGTTCTGACAGGCCACCTGTAGAGGGGGGCCCCACCGGGGGGGGGGGGGGGGCCCAAGGAACCCCCGCCCGGGGGGGCGGGGTCCCGGGGGCCCCCACCACCCGTGATCCCCCGCCCCCTGGGGGGCATCGCGGGGCCCCCCGCGCCGCCGCGATGGGCCTCGCCTCTACAGGTGGCCTGTCAGAACCGGTAGCGCGCGCCCAGCGAGACGAACTGCCCGCGCAGGTTG
>NZ_JAVFVN010000024.1:0-360 GCF_030910085.1 Stenotrophomonas maltophilia group sp. RNC7
TTGTATTGTAGAGATCAACTAGCATTCTTTTAAAATCATCATCCTATCGTTTGCCGTGTGATTTCATTTAGACACTTCCTTTCACATATAAATATTATATCGTACTTTTCGTGTCCATGCTTTTATACTAGCACTATGGCAAGCCTAAACCATAAAGGAATACGAACTTACGCTATCATCTTTAGACCGATGGATTTCTTAATATGAACACTCTGCATCATTTAAAGAGAAAGATAACCGAAGTGATGTTAAGAACAAACTGATTAAACTTCGCAAAGAAAATCAACACTTGAAAATGGAAAATGATATTCTAAAGCAAGCAGCGCTGATACTAGGACGAAAATAGAAGTCATCAAAGTA
>NZ_JAVFVN010000044.1:0-1081 GCF_030910085.1 Stenotrophomonas maltophilia group sp. RNC7
TTTCTATATAGTTATAACCTTCCTTTTCAAGTAACTCGGCTATAGTTGTTTTGCCGGATCCACTCTCTCCTACCAAGCAAACTATAGTATCTTTCATCATTAACCCCACCTTTCTTATTTCCCTTCCATCCTCTTTCGTAATGTATCAGCCTCATTAACACTTGTAATTATATATCCATCTATTAAGTGAACTAAGCTTAATGTTCTTCTACCCTTGGTGCAATCTATAAGTTTATTCAGCTCCTCTGCATTCTGCCTTTGCCGCTTTAAAGGCGCAGCATCTACTCCAGTAATAGCTAATACCTTTGATTTCCGAACAAAATTTCCATATCCAATGTGCAGCATACTAAATCACTCCCTCTGATTGAGATTTGCTATTTCTTTCAATTTCTCTTTGGATATACCATGTAGCCTTCTTTAGATCCTCAGTTTTATTTTCTTTATGGTCCGCTCTAGCTATATACTTAACCGCATTTCCCAAGTTGAAATTTAAATTCCAATCCTCTATAACATCTATTACTTCAAAATTCCCTATGTTGTAATGCTTTGGATGATCAACTTTTTCAGTCATTTCTTCTCCACCACCCTTTTATAATGCCTATAGGCTTCTTCTATGTAATTCCAAACAGATAATCCTGTCCGGCTGGATAGTTCTTGCGCTGCTTGAAATACTTCTTTCTTAATTTCTTCCTTAACAAACATTACCTAAGATTCCCCTCGCCTTTTATCGATTTTTCCTATATATATTAGATACTGGATAAGAAGAATAACTTCACATTGTCCGTCTGTAGAATCTAGAACTGGTCTAAGTAGCCTTGCCATGTCTATTATGTTAAATCCTATGTTGTAAAGTTTAATAGCTGTTTCCATTTCTTCTTCTGTCCACGTTAAGTCAAGTTCTTCAAATATAACTATCAAAGGCTTGTGAGGGCTTGTTTTGCTTATGTCATGTGCTCGTCTTTTGTTGTTATTCATAATCAGCCCTCGCTTTCATATTGTGAATTACTTCATACTAATAACTTATTTCTTATAGTGGAAATTCATGGTATAATCTTAATAACTTATTTACAGGAGGTAGATT
>NZ_JAVFVN010000048.1:0-1028 GCF_030910085.1 Stenotrophomonas maltophilia group sp. RNC7
CCTTCGCGGATGGCGAAGCGCAGGCCTTCGTCCATGGCCACCGGGTTGATCAGGGTGACTTCCATCTTGACGTTGTCACCCGGCATCACCATTTCGACGCCTTCCGGCAGCTTGGCGGCGCCGGTGATGTCGGTGGTGCGGAAGTAGAACTGCGGACGGTAGCCGTTGAAGAACGGGGTGTGGCGGCCGCCCTCGTCCTTCGACAGGACGTACACTTCGCCTTCGAACTTGGTGTGCGGCTTGATCGTGCCCGGCTTGGCCAGCACCTGGCCACGCTCGACGTCGTCACGCTTGGTGCCGCGCAGCAGCAGGCCAGCGTTGTCGCCTGCCTGACCCTGGTCCAGCAGCTTGCGGAACATTTCAACGCCGGTCACGGTGGTCTTCTGCACCGGACGGATGCCGACGATTTCGATTTCGTCGCCAACCTTGATCACGCCGCGCTCGATACGACCGGTCACCACGGTGCCGCGGCCCGAGATCGAGAACACGTCTTCCACCGGCATCAGGAACGGCTTGTCGATCGCACGCTCCGGCTCCGGAATCCAGCTGTCCAGCGCGTCGACCAGCTTCAGGATGGCCGGCACGCCGATGTCGCTCTGGTCGCCTTCCAGCGCCAGACGGGCCGAACCGGCGATGATCGGGGTGTCGTCGCCCGGGAACTCGTACTTGCTCAGCAGCTCGCGCACTTCCATCTCGACCAGCTCGAGCAGCTCGGCGTCGTCCACCATGTCGGCCTTGTTCAGGAACACGACGATGTACGGCACGCCGACCTGGCGCGACAGCAGGATGTGCTCACGGGTCTGCGGCATCGGGCCGTCAGCGGCCGAGCACACCAGGATCGCGCCGTCCATCTGGGCGGCACCGGTGATCATGTTCTTGACGTAGTCAGCGTGGCCCGGGCAGTCAACGTGGGCGTAGTGACGGATCGGGGATTCGTATTCGACGTGCGCGGTCGAGATCGTGATGCCACGCGCCTTTTCTTCCGGCGCGGCGTCGATCGAGGAGTAGTCCTTGAACTCGCCACCGAA
>NZ_JAVFVN010000125.1:0-698 GCF_030910085.1 Stenotrophomonas maltophilia group sp. RNC7
ATTTTTCGAATTTTATAAATGAGTTGAATATGTTACGATGATTATTAATAGAGGGAGGACTTTATATGCAAACATTCCAAGATGATATGTATAATCGATTGAAGGAAAACAAAGCAGTAACTACAATTTTTTTAAAAACAGGTGTACGAATAATTGGCCAAATAGTTGCAGTAGATAAATATACAGTACTAATGAATGTACATGGTAAACAGCAATTAGTGTATAAACAAGCTATTTCTACTATAATGCCATAGATAGGCATAGACACATCCCTATCTATATTAACGATTTATATGAAAAAAGCCCTAAAACTTATTTTAGGGTTTTTTATTATTTACATTTATCTTAGGAGTCTCTTACAAACTTTATTATTGAAATGAGTGTAGTGCATTGCCAGTGCGTAAAGAATTCGGTATAATATATTTGAAAAAATAAACCAATTAGGTGAGAAGATTTACTAGTAGTGTAAGGTTTGTAAATCTATTTTGTCACCGCCTTTCTTACGACGATAAGCCTACTATGTACTGCGAATACATAGTAGGCTTGTTTATTTCAGAACAATTATATTGTTCTTAGTTTTGTAAAAACGTTTGTATGAATTGTTCTTACCTTTAATTTCAAACGTGGATTTTTTTCTTTTACATACATTTCTTCTAATTCTTATTTATCTACAGCAATATCAGCTGGTTTGCTGGTCC
>NZ_JAVFVN010000151.1:0-365 GCF_030910085.1 Stenotrophomonas maltophilia group sp. RNC7
CAACAGTGGAAAGAGGATTGCCGAAAAAGCTGTTTTCTCGGGCCCGACGCAGTGCAATGCGCTTTACCCGGCGCACAAGAACCCACGCCTTGCAGCCGGGATGCCGCTGAAGCACGATGTCTTGAAGTGTCAGCTCAAGCCCGTTGACGTTTCAGACTATGCCCAGGCAATGACCCCGGCGCAAGTCGCTAGGCTGAAGCAAACCTTCCATGATGGAGTCTGCGACTTCTCCAAACCTGGAATTGAGCAGCAAGGGTTGGCGGGATCTTGGTTCGGCTTTCCCTCCCCGGGGGCTCCCTCAGTTTTCGGGAGCTAAAGAATACTTCCGGAAGCCGTGCTGCGTTAAGCAACGATGCTGTCATGAA
>NZ_JAVFVN010000152.1:0-309 GCF_030910085.1 Stenotrophomonas maltophilia group sp. RNC7
CATCGGATCGGATCAGGTTGCCACGGTAGACGGCCAACCCATTGGCAAGCCGGGCGATTTTACGCGCGCCCAGGCGCAATTGCGCGCACTTTCCGGGCAGATCGTGGAATTTCACAGCGCGTTGGCGGTGACTGACGGTCATCGCGTGGAAAAAGCCGATATCGTGACGCGGTGCAAATTCCGGCGCCTGAGCGACCAGGCCATCGACGCCTACCTACGCGCCGAGGAACCCTACGATACCGCAGGCAGCGCCAAGGCGGAAAGCCTGGGCATCGCCCTGATGGAAAGCATCCAGAGCGACGATCCGAC
>NZ_JAVFVN010000226.1:0-453 GCF_030910085.1 Stenotrophomonas maltophilia group sp. RNC7
GCCGGTATCCCCAGTGTCGCGGGGTATGTTTGGATGGGCCTTACCACTTTCATCTGCATACCCTCCTCGGCAAACGTCACTCAAGGCGGTTTTCATCGGCTAGTCGACCGTTAGGGTTTCCTTTGCCGCCAGCAACGGAGATGGCAGTCCGGGAACTCAATTCAGAACAATGGATTTCACATGAATGACGAAACGAGAATGCCCGGCTCCCTCGCAGAAGAGGCGGACCTTCAATATAATAAACTTCGCGCCGAAGGTCACGGAGGCTGGGGCGGAGATCAATTCGATCAAAGACGAGTGGGTTGGGAAACAACACTCCGCACCCTTATGGAAAACCAGCTACTACCAGCCGCGCCAGCAAGGATCTTGGAGCTCGGCTGCGGAAATGGCATGATCTCGTTGATATTGGCTAATCAGGGATATTCTGTGGTTGGGGTGGACATTTCACGCTCA
>NZ_JAVFVN010000027.1:0-683 GCF_030910085.1 Stenotrophomonas maltophilia group sp. RNC7
ACATTATATGAAATATCACAATTAATAGATGAAAGTGACCAATTTGATGCAAGGGAGAAAGTAGAGCTAAAATTAAAAACATTTAATAAGTATATATCTTGGAGCGAGAATGATTATGAAGAATATAATGTAATTCTCAATGAATTAAAGCGGATTAAGAGAAAAGAAAATCCAAGTAATCAGGAATTAGGTAATGCTTTGGAAAACTTAGTAGATTTTATTTTGGAAAAGAGTTATTTTTATAAGGTTTATACTAATAAGAGAACAGGTACCCATGAAATAGATCAATTTGCGGTGATCAGCGATAGAGGAATTCAAGCTATAACAGAATATAATTTCGCTAAAGATCTTTTGCTTACTAATCAAAATTATTTTGTATGTGAATGTAAAAATTACAAAGGTAATGTAGGAGCAACTTGGGTTGGGAAGTTCAATACGCTTTTAGAGGTATCTGGTCGGTGTCAACTAGGAATTATTTTTTCGTGCGATGGTCTTACTGGTAAAGAAAATACATGGTATGATTCACATGGACTAACAAAAGTAATATTTCATATGAGTAATAGCGAAGAAAAAAGATATATATTGGATTTTAATATGAATGATTTTAATCTTTTAAAGTCTAAAGAACATACATTTTTTAGTATTGTTAAGTCAAAAAAAGCATCTTTAATTTCTGGAATTAA
>NZ_JAVFVN010000243.1:0-687 GCF_030910085.1 Stenotrophomonas maltophilia group sp. RNC7
CCTGCTGCCGCGCTGGCAATCAGGATTATCAACAATAACAACGTCCAGACTATTTCCCGATCCACGACAGCCATCCATTGGTCATGAATAATCTCACTGGTGTATTATCATTCCGAAGAATTAAGCCGCTATTTTTCCCACGGATAGCTTAGATCGTCAAAAATATTCAGCATGAACAAGAGTTTTGACGCTCAATGTTTTATTAATGTCTCGCAAAAGCAAGATGGTCTGCTAGCGGCTCCATTCGGGCGGTTAGACTCCCACACTCTCTGATCGGCAATCGCCCGGAAATTATCTCCTTCTAGGCAATAAAAAACAAAGCTTTGTACTAATCGGGGATTGAGGTATGATTTATTCATACCTATATGGATGGGGTAAAACAGGTGCGAAATGGCTAACATCGAAAAACGTACGATTAGTCTGCCTAGTGAACAGGCAGCATTTATCGACTCAAAGATCAAGACGGGTGACTACGCTTCGGTCAGCGAGGTTGTCCGTGCGGGTATCCGGGCCCTGCGTGAACGGGACGCGGCCATCGAACGCTGGCTGAAAAACGATGTAGCAGCTTCTTATGATGCAATGACGTCCGACCCATCTCGGGCAGTATCAGTTGATTCCGCTCTGGACTCAATTCGTCAACGGCATGCCAAGCGTAAGAAAGATCTCAAGTGATAAGTAGGACAGTAG
>NZ_JAVFVN010000245.1:0-414 GCF_030910085.1 Stenotrophomonas maltophilia group sp. RNC7
GACCCGCACCCGAATCAAGCAGAGCGGTGTCTACAGCGCGGCCCGCTTCTCGCTGGCCGAGCCCCTGAAACTCATTGTCGGTGGCCGCTTCAGCAACTACGAAATCGACGATACCGCCAACGGCAGCTCGCTGCACTACAAGAAGCGCAACGAATTCACGCCGTATGCCGGCCTGATCTACGACATCGACAACACCTATTCGGCCTACGTCAGCTATACGGGCATCTTCAACCCGCAGACCGACTATCGCGACAGCAATGGCAACGTGCTCACGCCGTCAAAGGGAAAGACCAAGGAAATCGGCCTCAAGGGCGCTTACCTGGACGGGCGCCTGAATGCGTCGGTGGCCTTGTTCGAGACCCGGCTCGACAACGCGGCGCAGATCGTCGCCGGCTCCTATACGCCAGCCGGCGG
>NZ_JAVFVN010000246.1:0-649 GCF_030910085.1 Stenotrophomonas maltophilia group sp. RNC7
ACTCCATCAAGGATTCCGTCAAGCAGCTCATTGAAGATAAGATTGGCGAATACGGTCTTCTTGGCGATTTTGATATCAACGATCAGGAAATTCGTGGCCCGAATGACAGCCTGATTATCTTCCGTGGCCTCAAGAGCCATAATGCGGCGTCAATCAAGTCGTTGGAAGGCTTCAACCGGGCGTGGGTCGAAGAAGCGCAGACTGTTTCGCAGAAGTCGCTTGATCTGCTTATCCCCACGCTTCGTGCTGACGGCTCAGAGCTTTGGTTCTCATGGAACCCCGATCAACCGACAGACCCGATTGACAAGCTTCTGCGCAACACCTCGAATGACAATGCCGTTGTTGTTCGTGCCAACTTCTCGGATAATCCATTTTTCCCGGAAGCGTTGCGGGAGGATATGGAGCGCGACAAGCGATCTGACCCGGCCAAGTATGCGCATGTCTGGCTTGGCGAGTATCAAACGCTCGCGGATATGCAGTTCATCTCATGGGACGATGTGAACTCTGCCCAACAGCGCCAATTCAAACGCGGTGGAAAGCCGGTTCTTTTCGGCATCGACGTGGCACGCTTTGGTGATGACAGGTCTGTTCTGGCTATTCGTGAAGGCGATGTTCTGACAGACCTGATGAAGTGGGAACGGCTCGATAC
>NZ_JAVFVN010000255.1:0-314 GCF_030910085.1 Stenotrophomonas maltophilia group sp. RNC7
CGGACCGAAGTTGGGCCACACCGCCTGGAAGTCGGGCCACAGCATCAGGCGGTGGTCCATGTCGCCCAGCCACGGCGTGGTGATGGTGCGCACGTACCACAGGGCGCCGAAGAACGCCGCGAAGAACATCACTTCCGAGAAGATGAACCAGCTCATGCCCCAACGGTACGACCCGTCGATGCGCTTGCTGTTCATGCCGGCCTCGGATTCCTGGATGGCGTCGCCGAACCAGTAGTACAGCACCACGATCAGCGCGATGAAGCCGACCAGCACCGACCACTTGGCCCAGCTCACGCCGTTGATCCAGCCGGCGG
>NZ_JAVFVN010000284.1:0-427 GCF_030910085.1 Stenotrophomonas maltophilia group sp. RNC7
AGTATAATCTTAATCAATCCTTACTGCGTAGCTTACGTCGAATCTCATTTTAATTGTTTTTGTTTGTATACTTTCTTACTTATTAAACTCACTATTTTCATCCCACCCCAAATCGCAAATAAACTAGCATGAAAATTATTCATTTCAACTACATTTAAGCCAATAAGTAATGCCGTTACAATAAATGCAATATCAAAAATACTGTTAATAATAGAAAATGTTTTATTGGGTTTCATTTTCTCTATATTTCCCTCCTAAATCGTATAATTTATCTTGTAAACATTAAGAAACTCTATTTTGAAATTTTTCTTTATAAATTATTTTTTTGACTTTACGTACTACAAGGGACTATTGATGTGTTACCAATTGAAAGATTAAATAAAATATTGATAAAATCCCGCCAACGAATATTATCATATATTGAATA
>NZ_JAVFVN010000318.1:0-1053 GCF_030910085.1 Stenotrophomonas maltophilia group sp. RNC7
ATAATCTACTCCTAACACAAACAATTATATCTGTTTAATAGATAATCTCAAATAAAATCTTACTTCATGATTAAGTTTAATGTAATTGAAAGAAGGATAGAGAATGCTGTTTCTTATTATTATTATAAATGAAAGTTATATAGTTCATGTGCTTGCCTTTCAGAAATCCATTTTGGAATACGTTTCATTACTTCATTTCTTACTATAGTTAAAGGTTTACTTTCTATTTGCGCCATTTTTCCAACTGTCCACGCAGTGTTTGAGATTTTTTCAATTCTATCTCGTCTTTTTTGTTCGTATTCTATAAATGCTTGACGATAATGGGCATTATTTTTGATGCATTCAGCCAAAATAATCGCATCTTCAATTGCTTGGCAAGCACCTTGGCCTAAATTCGGAGTAAGTGCATGGGCAGCATCCCCAATAAAAACGATGCGTTTTTCAAAAAACTGATTCATTGGCATAATGTCTACAATATCGCGATGAATCATATGAACGTCCGATGCATTATGCAAAATAGATGGTATGGGATTGTGGTAAGATTTGAAATGATTATATAAATCTTCTGTTGTGTAAGCTTTGTATTTTGGATCTCTAGCTTTCGCGTTTATGAGCGCATACCAGTATACTTCGTTGTTGGGAAGAGGGACGATACCAAATCTACCGTTCGTTCCCCAAGTTTCAATAAAATCATTTGTTAAAGAAAGATTATTAGTAGGAGTTATGCCACGCCAACACGTATATCCTGCATAACGATAATTATCCCTTTGTGTTACTTGTTTTCGAACGACAGAATGAATACCATCGGCAGAAATCAGTATATTGCCAAATGCTTCACTACCATCTTGAAATACTATTTTTAAGGCGTCTTCCTCATTTCATTCTATTTTTACACATTCTTTTCTCCATTCGACAGTATCTTCTTGTAGTTCAGAAAGTAGCAATTGATGTAAATCTTTTCTATGAATAGAGTACATTTTTGGATAACAAGATGGGATAATCAATTTATTGAAAACAGTTCCTTTTTCGGATACAAGGTTAAAACCGTCACTT
>NZ_JAVFVN010000356.1:0-456 GCF_030910085.1 Stenotrophomonas maltophilia group sp. RNC7
CGATGAAGCGCATCGGCCGGTCGGTCAGGGTGTCTTCCTCGAACATCGGCTCGCCTTCCGGCAGCCGCGCCGCGATTTCCTGCAGCAACTGGTCGAGCTGCTGGTTCTTGGTGGCGCTGACCGGCACCACGGCGCCAAACGGATGCAACGCCATGATCTTCGAGACGAAGGCGAACAGCTCATCGCGGTTCTTGAGCGCGTCGATCTTGCTGATCACCAGGATGGTGCGCTCCGGCGCAGGCAGCAGCGGCAGCAGCTTGGCGTCGCCCTCCGACCACTTGCCGGCCTCGACCACGTGCACCACCACGTCGACGTCGGCCAGCGCCTGCGTCACCACGCGGTTCATCATGCGGTTCATGGCGCCGCCATGGCGCGTCTGGAAGCCCGGCGTATCCACGAACACGAACTGTTCGTGGTCGCGCGTCAGCACCCCGTGGATGCGGTGGCGCGTGGTCT
>NZ_JAVFVN010000407.1:0-328 GCF_030910085.1 Stenotrophomonas maltophilia group sp. RNC7
GGTATCGACAGCACTGGCGCGTTCATCCAGCAGAACGGCCTGCTGTACCTGCAAGGGCACCCGCTTGTCCACGCCGCCAATACCGCCGCCGTCGCGGACAAGCTCAAGTCCATGGGCGATGACTCGCTGCGGACCCGCCCCGTCTCCTTCGCTCAGCCCGACTGGGAAACGCGCCACTTCCGCATGGCATCGCTGCAACTGCGCAACGCGCGCCTCCATCTCGGCCGCAACGCCGCGCTCGCCACCGATATCCTCGCCGATAATTCCATCGTCACCCTGGGCAGCGCCTCTGTCTTCATCGACCTGAACGACGGCACGGCCATCAATA
>NZ_JAVFVN010000453.1:0-446 GCF_030910085.1 Stenotrophomonas maltophilia group sp. RNC7
GCTGCTGCCACTGCTGGAGAAGCTGACGAGCGGCAAGATCGCTCAACTGCTGGCACCCAACTATTCTGATCTGGACGACCCGCGGCCGATCTTCGATTGGATGCAGATCATCCGCAAGCGCGCGGTCGTCTACGTGGGGCTCGACGCGCTGTCGGACGCTGAGGTTTCTGCGGCCGTCGGCAACTCGATGTTCTCTGACCTGGTCTCCGTGGCCGGGCACATCTACAAGTTTGGCATCGACGATGGTTTGCCTGACGCAAATCCGGGCGCGAAGGTGCCGATCAATGTCCATGCTGACGAGTTCAACGAACTGATGGGAGACGAGTTCATTCCCATGGTCAACAAGGGCGGTGGTGCCGGCATCCAGGTCACCGCCTACACCCAGACGCTCAGCGACATCGAGGCACGCATTGGCAACCGGGCCAAAGCCGGCCAGGTCGTGGGCA
>NZ_JAVFVN010000374.1:0-378 GCF_030910085.1 Stenotrophomonas maltophilia group sp. RNC7
AATTAGAGGACATTAATGATATCCCACTCGGCAGTTCTAATTCTACCGATGAGTTCTCAAGGACAAATTCAGGATCAGCCATATTGGAAACAATCAACCCTACCTCAAAATACGGCAGCTCCTTGACGGTACCCCAGCTTACATCACCTGGCACAACAAGATAGATGATCGTTGGAGGAACATCTGGAGCAGGACCATGTATAACTTGAGGGTACAAAATACTAGACGGCCAATTTCCATTGCCACCACTATTGTAAATCTTAATAGGCTCATAATTTTTAAGCAGTTTCCCATTTCCGTTTACATAAAGCGATGGAATCTTTTGTTGTGCAAATGTTAGCTGCAGCTCGAACTTATAGATGTACTGATTCTCAGCAT
>NZ_JAVFVN010000465.1:0-343 GCF_030910085.1 Stenotrophomonas maltophilia group sp. RNC7
CGACCACCGCGCTGACCGGCTCGACCGAGGAAGAGCAGTTCCATGGCGGGCGCAGCGAACGCGCCGCGTGATCCGGTAGTGGCGGGGGCGGGGGCGCCCCCCCCCCCACGCGTCGGAGCGCCCGCACGCGGGCGGCCCCCCCCCCCGCCCCCCCCCCCCCCGGGGGGCGGGGCGGGCGGGCCGGCGGCCCGCCCGGGGGGGGGCGGGCCCCACCCGGGGGGGGGCGCCGCCCCCCCCCCCCCACTACCGGATCACGCGGCGCGTTCGCTGCGCCCGCCATGGAACTGCTCTTCCTCGGTCGAGCCGGTCAGCGCGGTGGTCGACGACTGGCCCTGCTGAATCG
>NZ_JAVFVN010000528.1:0-29810 GCF_030910085.1 Stenotrophomonas maltophilia group sp. RNC7
GTTCATTCCGCGCATTGCCGATCTCTATGCGCCTGCGGTGACCGTGCCCTGAGGCTGCCGGCCAGCGGCCGGCACTACCTGGTGGCCTGCAGCCACGGCGGCGACAGCGTCAACAGCCGCGCGTGCACCGGGCAGTCCTCGGCGTGCGCACCGGGCAGGTAGCCCAGGCTCATCAGGAATTCGCCGGTGATCTCGCCGCCGGTGAAGCGGAACGTCTTCTTGAACAGCTTCACCCAGTCGGCCTTGCTGCGCGGGTGGTGCGCATCCAGCCACGCCGCGAAGCTGCCATGGCTGGCCCGCAGCTGCTGGATCACCTGCGCGTTGTGGATCGCCGCCAGCACCTTCAGCCGGTTGCGGATGATGCCCGCGTCCGACAGCAGGCGCTCGATGTCCTGCTCGGCATACGCCGCTACGCGGTCGACATCGAAGCCGTCGTAGGCCGCGCGGAAGCCCTCGCGCTTCTTCAGGATCGTTTCCCAGCTCAGGCCGGCCTGGTTGATTTCCAGCACCAGTCGCTCGAACAGCTCGCGCTCGTCACGCTGCGGGAAGCCGTACTCGTTGGCGTGGTAATAGTCGTGCACCGGATGGCCCGGGGCGATGAGGCAGTAGCCGCTCATGGGGAAGGCTCGTTGGAATCGGATTCGGATTCGGGATCGATGGCCACCGCAGGGTGCCCGCCGATGGACAGCATCGGCCAGCGCGGTGGAATGAGCGTGAGTCTGCCGTCACGCAGGGCCTGGTTGATCGTCTCGGCCTGGCCGCTGACGGTGCCGAACAGCGCACCGGCCCGGCGCCACTGCGAATCCTTGCCACGTGCGTACAGTACGCAGTCCGGTCCACGGTGGGTGTTCAGCTCGCACAGCAGCACCTCGCCGGTACCATCGCCGTCCAGGTCGCGATGCACGATCAGGCAGTCGCGCTCGCTCTGGGCGCAGGATTCGCCATTGATCGATCGGGTGGCCAGAGCTTTCCACCAGTCGTCCGGTGGCGAACTGGATCCCTTGGCCAGCTTCAGCACGCGCTGAAGCGCGGCGACGTCCTGCGGCCCCTTATCGAGGCGATGGCCGTCGTCCCAGCGTGAGGTGCGTGCCAGTGCTGCAGCGATCACCTGTGGCGCGTTGGCATCAGCGGTGATGGCCGGATCGCGCTGCAGTTCGCGCAGCGCCTGCACGCCACGGCGCCCCAGATCGAAGCGCAGCACGTTGACGTCGCTGCTGGTGATCGCCGGCGGGTCCGCGCGCAGCCGCTCCAGTTGGCTGGACAGGGTCAGCCGCACCGGGTCCAGCAGGGGCGAGTTGCCCAGCAGGGCCAGTGCCAGCACCGCCCAGCACATCCAGCGGTTGACCGGCTCCAGCATCTGCAGCCAGCGGCGCTGCCGGCGCAGCACCGCCAGCGCGTAGCCCACGGCATAGCCGGCCGTGGCCAATGCGACGAGTACCGCCCAGAAGCGATCCAGGGTCCAGCCGTACTGCGCCACGCGCAGGCCCAATGCATACAGTGCCAGCGCGGCGTAAACCGGCAGTGTCAGCAGGCTGGCTTCGACCAGCCTGCGCAGCACCAGAGGGTAGGAGACACTGTCTTCCCCCTGCTGGTAGACCGCATTGGTGAACGTCACCAGCAGCAGCGACACCACCACCAGCAGGCTGGCGGCCGAACGGGTCTTCCACAGCGGTTCCAGCCCGGTAAGCGGCAGGCTCAGCACGAACAATACGGCGATGAACGACAGCAGCGGCAGCAGCCCGCGGCAGATCGCGAACAGCACCTGGCGGGTGATCTGGATCGCACGGTGCTGGGTGCGCCCGATCAGCACGCCGAACCCGGCCAGGGTGCCGGTGGCCAGTGCGATGAAAGCGTCCTGCCGGAACAGGTCGCGGAAGACATTCACGTCCAGCAGCTGGAACAGCGCTGCCCACAGCCACAGCAGCAGCCAGGTCAGCCCGGTGAACAGCGCCGCCAAAGCGAGGGTCAAACCGTTCTGCCAGGCGCGCTCGAACAACTCGGGGTAGCTGGCGCGCCAGTGCCCATGCTGCAGCTGGAACTGCCACCAGGGCAGGGCCACGAACACCGCCACGCCCATGCCCAGGGTCAACGGAAACTGCAGCGCGCCCGATTCCAGTGCGGTTTCGCCATTGAGGTTCCAGCCGATCCAGCCGGCCAGCGCCAGCACCACCGTCGAGCCAAGCACGGCCTGCAGCCACAGGCGGCGCTGGCCCAGCTCGACCAGGCTCAGCGCCACCGCGCTGGGAATGGCCAGCACCCAGGCGTACCAGCAGTAGCGCCAGCCGATATCGCGGAAGGGCCAGGCATCGGACAGCTCCTGCGCGGCGTACAGCATCAGGCCCTGCAGCAGGGCGATCAGGACGATGGCGCTGCGTGCCGGCAGGGTCAGGGGCGATGAAGACTGCATCTAATGACCTTCCGTGGCAAAGCACCATCCTAGCCCATCGCGGTTCGGCGCCATCGCGCGACCATCCCGCCCCCAGCAGGTAGAATGGGCCCATGCCTGTAATGCCGACCTCCCTTGCCGATCACCTGCTCGTCGCGCTGCCGTCGCTGCTCGACGCGACCTTTGCCCGCAGCGTCGCGCTGATCTGCCAGCACGACGAGAACGGGGCGATGGGCGTACTGGTCAACCAGCCTTCCGAATACACGCTGGGTGAAGTGCTTGCGCAGATGGACATCACCACCGGTGATGGCGAGCTGCAGGCGCGCATGGTGCTCAATGGCGGTCCGGTGCATCCCGAACGCGGCTTCGTCATCCACGACGACGCGCGCGCGTGGGATTCCAGCCTGACCGTGGGCGACGGCCTGTACCTGACCACCTCGCGCGACATCCTCGAAGCGATGGCGCGTGGCGAAGGCCCGGCCAATGCGGTGGTCACCCTCGGCTGTGCCGGTTGGGGCGCAGGGCAGCTGGAAAGCGAGCTGTCCGAGAACAGCTGGCTGACCGTGCCGGCCGATGCCGAGCTGGTGTTCCAGCTGCCGCTGGAGCAGCGCTGGCAGGGGGCGGCTTCGCGCATCGGCGTGGACCTGTTCCGGCTGACCGACTACAGCGGCCATGTCTGAGCCCATCACGCCCGCCCCGGTTCCTGCTGCGCCGGCCATCCGTCGCGACGGCACGGTCCTGGGTTTTGATGTTGGCTCGCGACGCATCGGCGTGGCCATCGGCAGTGCCTTCGCCGCGCATGCGCGCGCGGTGGCGGTGGTCGATGTGCACGGCAACGGCCCGGACTGGACCGCGATCGAACGACTGCTCAAGGAATGGAAGCCCGATGGCCTGGTGGTCGGCGACCCGCTGACCCTGGACGGCCAGGACCAGCCCAACCGCAAGCGTGCGCAGGGCTTTGCCCGCCAGCTGCGGGAACGCTTCAAGCTGCCGGTGGTGATGATCGACGAGCGTTCCAGCTCGGTCGAGGCGGCCCGCCGTTTCGCCGTCGAGCGCGCCGAAGGGCGCAAGCGTCGCCGTGATGCGGCCGCCCTCGACGCCGTGGCCGCGGCGGTGATCATCGACCGCTGGCTGTCGTCTCCCGACGACGCCACCCCCATTCCCTGACTGCACGACTCCCGCCATGACTGCCCAGCAAATCGATGCCTCCGGACGCCTGCGCCACCTGCTGACCCTGGAGGGCCTGCCGCGCGAAACCCTGCTGCAGTTGCTCGATCGGGCAGGGCAGATCCGCGACGCCGCAGTCGGCCGTGTCGGCAACAAGCGCCACGTGCTGGCTGGTTCGGCGGTGTGCACGCTGTTCTTCGAGCCGTCCACGCGCACCCGCAGCTCGTTCCAGCTGGCCGCGCAGCGCCTCGGGGCCGATGTGCTGAACTTCGATGCCTCGACCTCGTCCACGCGCAAGGGCGAAACCGCCTGCGACACGCTGCGCAACCTGGAAGCAATGGGCGTGCGCGGCTTCGTGGTGCGACACCCCGATGACGGCGCCGTGGCCGCGCTGGCCGACGCCGCGGGCGAGGGCACCGCGCTGATCAATGCCGGCGACGGCCGCAGCGCGCACCCGACCCAGGGTCTGCTCGACATGCTGACCCTGCGCCAGGCCAAGGGCCCGGATTTCTCGAAGCTGAAGGTGGTGATCGTCGGCGATGTGAAGCACTCACGCGTGGCCCGTACCGACCTGCATGCGCTGCGCACGCTGGGCGTGGGTGAGATCCGCGTGTGCGGCCCGCAGTCGCTGCTGCCGGACGACGAGACCCTGAAGGGCTGCGTGGTCGGCGATGATTTCGACGCGATGCTGGAAGGCGTCGACGCGCTGATGATGCTGCGCCTGCAGCGCGAGCGCATGGAAGAAGGCCTGGTGCCGTCGCTGGAGCAGTACCACGCGCAGTACGGCCTGACCCGCGCGCGCCTGGCGCGTGCCGGCAAGGACGCTGCGGTACTGCACCCGGGTCCGATCAACCGCGGCGTGGAAGTGACCGACGACGTGGCCGATGGCCCGCAATCGTGGGTGCTGCGCCAGGTCGCCAACGGCGTCGCGGTGCGCATGGCCGTGCTGGAAACGCTGCTGGGCTGATACTATGATTTGGTTAATCGGGTTTTAATTGTTGGATGTGGCTGAACAAGGAAGAATATGCTGGCAAACATCTACATCAGAAACTTTAGGTCGATTAAGGAAATTGTTTTCCCTATTAAGAATGGGCTAAACGTCATTGTTGGATCCAACGGGTCCGGGAAAACTAATATCCTTCATGCTCTAAAATTCCTTTCGAACATCGTTACGAGTGGGGCCTCTTTAGCAATGGCGAAGGCCGGTGGTCCATCCCGCAATTTTCGTCGAGGTGAGAATTCAATAGAATTCTCTGTGCATTATGTCTTAGACCATTCTCTGTTCAAGGGTAAGCAGGCAACATTTTTTCTTTTCTGGGATGTGGTTGTCTCGCAGTCTGAAGAAGGCGGCTTTGTACACGTTAGAAAGGAAGTGGTGCGGATTGTTGCTCTATCTTCTGAGGGCAAAGAGGATGTCTTGAAGGCTGAGGTTACTCGAACTTCAGCAGGCGCTGTGCGGCCTAAGTTTGAAATTGTTTCGGAAGATCTGATAACAAAAAGACTATTTGAATCCAGCTACTGGGTTGGTAGTTCTTTCAAGAAGTCTGAGGTTGTTTCGACTGTTTCTGAGAAGTTTCAAGAGGTTCTGCAGGAAGCAAAGAAAGGCGCTCAGGATGCGTCATTTATTGCTCAGGCGTCTTTTTGTCATGCGAATTTTAGGCGCTTCTTTCGCGATATTTCATCATTGGATGAATACAATATATCTCCGGATGTTGCCCGCCAAGCGGTCGATCCGTTGCCAGTAGTCAGAATGGGGCCGGACGGTGGTGGTGTTAGCGAGGTGGTGGGAGCACTTGAGAATAGACAGTTTTCAAGAATAAGAAGAGGCGGGGCTCCATATCCGGGTACCACTTATTACTATGCTCATCACTGGTCTGAGTACTCATCTCCTCTGGGGCAGAAAAATAATCCACTTCCCGTAATTTTGGAGCACGTACAGGCTGCCATTCCCTCTATCGATTCCATTGGAACTCAGATAGATCCATCATCGGGAAGGAGATTTGTCGTATTCGGTTGCGGGGGGAGTTTGTTTCGCCCGCAGGAAATGTCTGATGGAACCTTTAAATGGCTTTGCCTGCTGGTGGCGCTCTTGGTTCCGACCACAAGGGTGGTCCTACTTGAAGAGCCGGAAAATTTTATGCATCCGTGGATGCAGCAGAGATTCATATCACTCGCAAGGCAGCAGGCTAGCTCTGACAATACATCGGTAGTGCTATCGACTCACAGTGTAACAGTGCTGAATTCATTGGTTGTGGATGAGCTCAGGGTGGTTCACCAAGTTGATGGTGAGACAGTGATGAACTCGGTGGAAAATAAGGAAGAGATAGAGAGGATTCTCTCTGAATCTACCTTTGGCCTCGGGGATATTTGGATAAGTGGCGAGTTTGGTGGTGTGACCGGGGGGTTTTGATGATAGGGATAATTGTCGATGGGGAAGGTGATTACGCCGCATTTAAGGCTCGCTACAGAACCGGTGTTAGGGTTTACCGATCGGATGGGCCAAGGGGGCATTTGGTATCCGATGAGGCAATTATCTCGGGAGCCAAGAAGCAAATTGAGCAGTTGCGTAAATTTGGTTGTGAAAAGATCGCAATAGTTACGGACTTGGAAGATAGGAAAATCCATTGCTCTGAGTTTAAGTTGAGCTGCGAGGCGAGGATTCGTGATTCGGGTTATGGGGATGATGTCTGTATATTCGTTGCAGATCGGATGTTGGAGAATTGGATCCTTGCAGATGTCGCTTACTTGAGTACGAAGAAGGTTTATCTTAAGAAGGTTGGTCGCCAGAAGCGCTACGAATCTACCGACGGAAAATCTGAATTAAAGAAGCTTTTTGAAAAGGGATATGATTACAGCGAGATTCGGCATGGGCAGGAGCTTTTCCCGCTCTTGAGGTCAGATCAAGCGGTTAAATTCAGTCCTTCCTTTGCCACCTTCATAGAAGAGCTAGGTTTGGCCTAGCTCATCGGTTGTGTTGCTCCCACAGCCACTCCCACATCGCCGGGTCGGCGTACGTTGCGTCCCAGGCATTGTGGTTGCCTTCGGGGTATTCGGTGTAGCGCACGTCACGCGCGTTGGCGTTCTGGAATGCGGCGTGCAGCCGGCGGTCGTCATCCGGCGGCACCACGTCATCCAGCGCACCATGGAAGATCCAGATCGGTGTGTGCCGAAGCCGCTTGGCGATCACGGCATACGGATCGGATTCCTGGGCCACCTGTTCGACGAACAGGGTCGGACGCACCGCACGCGGCGCCAGCACTGCGCCGCATACCGGCACGATCGCGGCGAAGCGCCCGGGTTGATCCAGCGCGATGTTCCAGCTGCCATAGCCGCCCATCGACATCCCGGTCAGGTACTGCCGCGAGGGATCGGCACCGAACTCGGCGATGGTGGCGTCCAGGGCGGCCAGCGCAACGCGGTTGTTGCGCCCGCTCCATTCCTGGCGGCCCGGCACCTGCGGGAATACGGCCAACGCGGGGAAGTCGGCCGCGTGCCTGCGCAGGTGCGGCCCCAGCCCGGCATGGGTCTGCTTGATGCCGTCGCCGCCACGCTCGCCGGATCCATGCAGGAACAGCACCACCGGCAGCGCGCCAGGCGTGCGCGCCGCGGTTGCCGGAATGAACACCTGGTAATAGGCGGTACGGCCATCCACTTTCACCGCACGCGATTCGAAGCGGCCACGTGCGCTGTCCGGGTGCGAGGCGCAGCCGGCCATCATCAGGATCGCCAGCATCGGCAGCCAGCGCATCATCGTACGGACCATCGACGTTCCCGGAGCGGTGGGTTCAGTCGCATCCTAGTCCGCCGCAGGTCAACGCGGCATCATGCGCCGCATCACTGCGGGCGCGGGAAGCTGGCGATGATGTCCAGCTGTTCCTGGGCTTCGGCATTGCCGCTGGCGGCGGCGGCCTGCACCTGCGCCATGTCCGGGTGCAGCACCACCAGCAACGGGTTTTCGCAGACCGGGCAGTCGTACTCGGTGGCGTCCTCGTCCAGCTCCATCTCCATGGCACGCGAGCTGCCCTTCCATTCGCAGGCTGGGCAGGTGTGCTGCTGGTCGCGCCAGCCGGGCTGGAAATAGTTTTCGATCGTGGTGGCCATGAGGGTCCAGTTGGAATCGGGTCAGAGCCCCGCGCTGCGGGGATCCGACCCTGGGTCTTGGTGTGGGTCGGAGCTCCGCGTTGCGGGGATCCGGCCCGGCAGGGATCAGTGCAGCAGCACCAGCGTGGCCAGGCCGAGGAAGGTGAAGAAGCCCATCGAGTCGGTCACGGCAGTCAGGAAGATGCCACTGGCCAGCGCCGGGTCGAAGCCGAAGCGTTTCAGGGTCAGCGGCACCAGCACGCCGGCCAGTGCCGCGAACAGCAGATTGCAGGTCAGCGCGATGGCGATCACCGCCGACAGTCCGGGCGAGTGGAACCAGAGCAGCACGATCAGCCCCAGTATCGAGCCGAGCAGCAGGCCGTTGAGCGCGGCCACCCGCACTTCCTTCCACAGCAGCGTGCGCGCGTTGGAGGCGCCCACCTGGCCCAACGCCAGGCCACGCACCATCAGCGCCAGCACCTGGGTGCCGGCATTGCCGCCCAGGCCGGCCACGATCGGCATCAGCACCGCCAGCGCCACCAGCTTGTCGATCGTGCCCTCGAAGTGGCCGACCACGCTGGAGGCCAGGAAGGCCGTGCACAGGTTGATCGACAGCCACATCAGGCGGCGGCGCATGGCGCGCCAGACCGGGCTGAACAGGTCCTCGTCCTCGTCCAGGCCGGCGGCGCCCAGCGCCTGGTGCTCGGCCTGGCCGCGGATGATGTCGACCACGTCATCGATGGTGATGCGGCCAACGAGGATGTTGTTCTCGTCCACTACCGGTGCAGAGATCCAGTCATGGTCGGAGAACTGCCGTGCCACTTCCTGGTCGCTCTCGCCGACGTCGATGGCCGGCTGCTCGTCGTCGATCAGGCGGTTGATCGGGGTGGTGTCCTCGTGGGTCACCAGTGCCGCCAGCGACACCCGGCCGAGATATTGGTGCCGCCGGCTGACCACGAACAGGTGGTCGGTGTGGTCCGGCAATTCGCCGCGCAGGCGCAGGTAGCGCAGCACGACGTCGACGTTGACGTCGGCGCGCACGGTCACCACGTCCGGGTTCATCAGGCGGCCGGCGCTGTCCTCGGGATAGGACAACACCTGTTCCAGCCGCTCGCGGTTCTCGCGGTCCATCGACTTGAGGACTTCATCGATGACCGTATCCGGCAGGTCTTCGACCAGGTCGGCCAGATCGTCGATGTCCAGGTCTTCGACCGCGGCGATGATCTCGTCCGGGTCCATGTCCGCGAGCAGGCTTTCGCGCACGTCCTCGCCGACGTGGACCAGCACCTCGCCGTCGTCTTCAGGATCGACCAGGCCCCACACCACCTCGCGCTTGCCCGGCGGCAGCGATTCAAGCAGGTTGCCGATCTCGGCCGGGGCCAGGGTGTTGACCAGGCGACGTACCGGGCCCAGCCGGCCGCTGTCCAGTGCATCGGACAGCATCCGCAGTTGGCGCGCAGTCTTGTCGTGGCGTACAGCTTCAGCCATCGCAGCTCCCGCGGGATAAGAAAAGCCGCGATCCCGGCAAGGATGCGGCAACAGGGGTGTTCAGCGCGTCATTATCGCAAGGCGATGTTTCAGCGCATAGCCGCCGGATGGCACCACCCTAGGCGCTCAGGCCGTTTCCGCCACCAGCGCCAGCCAGCGTTCGATGGCGCGGCGGTCGCGCGCGGCCAGCAGCTTCGGCGCGCGCGCGCGCAGCACGGACAGGTCGGCTTCGCGTATCGCACGGCGTACCTCCAGCAACGTACCGGGGTGCAGGCTGAACTCGCTCAGGCCCAGCGCCAGCAGCAGCGGGGTCATCCGGGCATCACCGGCCATCTCGCCGCAGACCGCCACCGGGACGCGGTGGCGCGCGCCGGTCTCGATCACCATCTGCAGCAGCCGCAGCACGGCCGGGTGCAGCGGTGAATACAACTCGCCCAGCGCCTCGTTGTTGCGGTCGGCAGCCAGCAGGTACTGCACCAGATCGTTGGTGCCGATCGACAGGAAATCGACCAGGTCGATGAAGCTCTCCAGCGCCAGCGCAGCGGCGGGGACTTCGATCATCGCGCCCAGCGGTACATGGTCGGACACCATGTGGCCTTCGCCGCGCAGCTGTTCGGTCAGTTTGAGCATGCGCCGGCGCACGGCCAGCAGCTCCTCGCGGGTGCTGACCATTGGCACCAGCACGCGCAGCTTGCCGTACGCAGACGCGCGCAGGATCGCGCGCAGCTGGGTGTCGGCCACCTTCGGCCGTGCCAGCGACAGGCGCACCCCGCGCAGGCCGAGTGCAGGGTTCTCTTCGTTGCTCAGGGTCAGGCCGGTACGGTCGGCCTTGTCCGCGCCCAGGTCCAGCGTGCGTATGGTGACCGGCCGCCCGCTCATGCCCAGCGCGGCATCGCGGTAGGTCTGGAACTGCTCTTCTTCGTCCGGCAGCTCATTGCGCTGCAGGAACAGGAATTCGGTGCGGTACAGGCCGAGCCCCTGTGCGCCCAGTGCATGCGCCTGGGTCACGTCTTCCAGCGATTCGGCATTGGCCAGCAGGGCAATGTCGACCTGGTCGCGGGTACGACTGGGCTTGCTGCGCAGGCGGCCGAGCTCGCGCTGCTCGCGCGCGTGCTCCTTCAGCCGGACGCGGTAGTCCCGCAGGTTGTCGGCCTGCGGGTTGACGGTGATGCTGCCGTCGGCGCCATCGATGATCAGCACATCGCCATCGGCGATGCGGCTGAGCAGCTGCGGCACGTTGACGATCAGGGGCAGGTGCAGGCTGCGCGCCAGGATCGCGCTGTGCGACAGCGCGCTGCCGGCGGCAGTGACGATGCCGACCACGCCCTGTGCCTGCAGCTGCGCCAGCTCGGAGGGGGCGATGTTGTCGCAGACCAGGATCTCGCCGGCCAGGCCTTTCACCGCCGACGGCCGTTCGGGTTGCAGGAAGGCGTGGATGCGCCCGATCACATGGTCGAGATCGTCCATGCGGCTCTTCAGATAGGCATCGTCCATGCCATCGAAGACCTTGGCCAGGCGGTCGCGCTGCAGGCGCAAGGCATAGCCGGCGCTGTACGGGCCGCTGCGGATCAGCTCGTCCAGGCCGTGCAGCAGCTCGGGGTCGTCCAGCAGCAGCGCGTGCAGGTCGAGGAACTCGCCCACTTCCTGGTTCAGGGCGCCATGCAGGCGCTGGCGCAGCTCGTGCATTTCCGTACGCGCGGCATCCAGCGCCCGGTGCAGGCGCGCCAGTTCGGCCTCGACCTGGTGGGCGGCCACGCGCTGCTCGGCCACCTCCAGCGCATGCGGCAGCCGCACGCGTGCCCGGCCCATCGCCGTTCCGCGCGCGGCGCCGTGGCCGGCCAGCAGCTGTACCGGCCGTTGGCCGGAAAGGACCTGGCTGGCGCGTGCGCGCGGCACGCTCAGCTGTCCTCGTCGAAGCGGCGTTCGAACAGGCCGACCACCGCTTCCATCGCGGCGGCTTCGTCCTCGCCGTTGATGCGCACGGTGACCGGGGTGCCCTGGCCGGCGGCCAGCAGCATCACGCCCATGATGCTCTTGGCGTTGATCTCACGGCCCTTGGCGGCCATGGTCACGTTGCAGCGGAACGGCGCCAGGGTCTGCACCAGCTTGGCGGTGGCCCGGGCATGCAGGCCCAGGCGGTTGCTGACGGTGAGTTCTCGTTCAAGCATCGTCGACTATCGCTCCATTACGGGTACCCGCCGCGGCTGTGGCGGGCAGTTGATCCAGTCCCTGTTCCGGATAATTCATCACCCGCAGCAACATCGGCAGGCTCAGCGCTGACACTCGGCGAACCGGGGTCCCCAGCCGGGCCAGCTGCCCGGCAAGGTTGGCGGGGCTGGCGCCGTACAGGTCGGTCAGGATCAGCACGCCATCCCCTGCATCGACCCGCCGCAGGGCGGCCGAGGCGAGCGGGAGCAGGGCGTCCAGGTCTGCGTCGAACGGTACTTCGAAAGCTTCGGTTTTCAGCGGCAATTGCCGCAGGAGCCGGGTCGCCACCTCAAGCAGGGCGGGCCCGACCCCCGGATGTGTTACGAGGAGAATGCCACAGGTCATTACTGCACGTTAACAGGTCAAGGTGAATTGGCGATAGCAGCAGATGAGGGGCACTGTGTCCCGTATTCAGCGTTGCTCGGGTCCGGGCCCTTTCCTGTTGAAAAGGGGGCCGCCCCTTTCCGTTTTTTCGATGCCTGACCGGGATTCATCCACGGCGTGTCCTGCAGCCCACACCGCCCCGCATCCCTCGAAATGCCGCTGTTGCTGTTGCTGTTGCCGGCCAGCGGCCGGCACGACCGGCGGGTGCCGGGCGCAGCCCGGCCGACCACCCTCAATCCTGTTCGCGGTGGTAGGTGGCCACGTCCTGCCAGCCCATCTCGCGGGCGTGCCGGGCCATGCGCTCGGCCAGGAACACCGAGCGGTGCTTGCCTCCGGTGCAGCCGAACGCCACGGTCACGTAGCTGCGGGTGCCATCCCCCAGTTTCGGCAGCCAGGTATCCAGGAAATCCATCAGCTGGGCCAGGTAACGCTGCACGTCGGGCTGTGCTTCCAGATAGTCGCGCACGCCCGGCTCGCGGCCGCTCAGCGCGCGCAGGTCCGGGTCCCAGTGTGGATTGGGCAGCACCCGCGCATCGAACACGAAGTCCGCCTCGGCCGGTACGCCGCGCTTGTAGGCGAATGATTCGAACAGCAGCGACAGGCCGGTGGCATGGTCCATCGCGAACTCGGTGATGATCCGCCGCCGCAGCTGGTGCACGTTGAGGGTACTGGTATCGATCACCGCATCGGCCTCGCGGCGCAACGGTGCGGTCAGTTCGCGCTCGCGGGCGATCGCTTCGGGCAGCGACAGGCCCAGCTGGCTCAGCGGATGGCGACGGCGGGTGTCGGCGTAGCGCTTGAGCACCGTTTCGTCGCTGGCCTCGAAGAACAGTACCTTCACTTCCACGCCGGCGTCGGTGGCCAGCTGCCGCCAGTCGCCCAGCTGGCTCAGGTCGGCCTGGCCGCGGACATCGATGCCTACGGCCAGGCGGCGCGGTGCGCTGCCGTCGTGGTTGGCCAGCAGGCTGCGCACGAAGTCCGGCAGCAGGTGGATCGGCAGGTTGTCCGAGCAGTAGTAGTCCTGGTCCTCGAAGGTCTTCAGGGCGACGGATTTACCCGAGCCGGACAGGCCGCTGACGATGATCAGGGTCGGGGCGGTGGGGATTGCGGTGCTCATGGACAGGCTCTTCGAGGGGCAGGGGGATCAGGGTGTTCGCCGTTCCAGCAGGTTGCTGTGGCGGGCGATGAACATGGCCGCCGGATCAATGCCCTTGGTGCGCAGGATGTGCAGGCGGGTGGCGGCTTCGGTCAGCACGGCCAGGTTGCGGCCGGGCATCACCGGCAGGGTGATCAGCGGAACGTCCAGGTCCAGCACATGGCGGGTGCCCGAGTCGCCGGTCAGACGCTCGTAGCCATGCGGGGTGGGTTCGGTCATCGGCTTGGTCAGGTGGACGATCAGCCGAAGGTACTTGTTCTTCTTTACAGCCGTGTCGCCGAACATCTCGCGCACGTTCAGCACGCCCAGGCCGCGCACTTCCAGCAGGTCCTGCAGCAGTTCGGGGCAGGTGCCGTCGAGTACATCCGGGGCGATCTGGGTGAACTCGGGGGCGTCGTCGGCGACCAGGCGGTGACCACGGCTGAGCAGCTCCAGCGCCAGCTCGCTCTTGCCCGACCCGGCCTCGCCGGTGATCAGCACGCCAATGGAATAGATCTCCATGAACACGCCGTGCAGGATCACCCTCGGTGCGAGCGTGCGCGCCAGGTGGTAGGACAGGTGGTTGAGCAGTTCGTGGCCGCGCTTGGGCGACAACCACAGCGGCGTGCCGGATTCATCGGCGGCGGCGCGCAGGTCTTCCGGGCAGGCCTGGTTGCGGGTCAGCACCAGCGCAAGCGGGTGCGACTGCATGATCTTTTCGATGGTCTCCCAGCGCTGGCGCGGTTCCAGCGCATCCAGCCAGGACAGTTCCTCGGTGCCCAGGATCTGCACCTTGTTGGGATAGATGGCGTTGAGGTAGCCGGCCAGCGAGGGACGCCGCGAGACGGTATTGCCGGCCTCCAGCTCGCGCTTCTCACCGGATTTGCCTGCGGCCCAGCGTAGCCCCAGCCGCTCGCGCTGCTGTTCGAACAGTTCACGGGCGGTGATGCTGGTATTCATGCGGCGCTCGCAGGTGGGGTCATGTCCAGCGCCTCGCGCAGGGCCCGGGCATCGCCGGCCTCACGCAGGGCCTGGCGGATATCCGGCGCGGAAAACAGCTCGGCCAGCTCGGACAGCAGCATCAGGTGCTGGTGGGTGTAGTGGGCCGGGACGGCCATCGCGAACACCAGGTCCACCGGCTCATCGCCGCCGAAGTCGACCGGGGCCGCCAGACGCAGCAGGGCGCCACGGGGGCGGTCCAGGGTCGGCGCGCGGCCGTGGGGGATGGCGATACCGTGGCCGATCGCGGTGCTGCCCAGGGCTTCGCGCTGGCACAGGTTCAGATAGATCTGTTCGGCATTGGCCTGGCGGCAGGCCAGCAACCCGGCGGCGGCCTGCAGGACGCTGTCGCGGTCGGTGGCCGCGCAGAGCTGGGTCTGCACGGCCGCCAGGAGGTCAGTCAGGGGCATGTCTGCGGGGAACGGTGGCGATCAGCCACCATTGTCGCCCACCGGCAGCGGTGCGTGCTGCTGTTTTTTCTCCTTGTGCTTGATGACCAGGCGGTCAAGCTTGTCCGCAAGCAGGTCGATCGCGGCATACATGGTCTGGCCGCCGGCCTCGGCGTGCAGGGTCTGCCCCGGGATGTTGAGGCTGGCGTCGACGTGGTGTTCGGTCTTCTGCAGCTTGAGGGTCACCCGCGCTTCGCAGTGCTGGTCGAAGTGTTTTCCGATCCGGGCCAGCTTCTCCTCCACATAGGACTGCAGGGCCGGGGTGACTTCGACGTCTTTGCCAAACGTTTCGATGCGCATCGGGTTTCTCCTGTGTTCGGATGTGCCAATGAACCTCTCCGCCGGGCGCGGCGGTGCGTCAAGCGATTCTGACCCTTTCGTGCGAGGCGGAGATGTTCATGGCTTCACGATACTTCGCCACGGTGCGTCGCGCTACTGGAATTCCCGACGATTTGAGCAGGTCAGCCAGCTTGGCGTCAGAAAGCGGCTTGCGCGGATTTTCGTCGTCGATCAGGCGCCGGATCATCGCCTGGATGGCGGTGCTGGACGCCTCGCCACCGCCTTCGGTATCGATGCCCGAGGCGAAGAAGGCACGCAGCGGCAGCGTGCCGCGCGGCGTGCGCACATGCTTGCGGGCGATCGCGCGCGACACCGTCGACTCGTGCAGGCCCAGCTCGGCGGCGATCTCGCGCAGGGTCAGCGGACGCAGCGCCTGTTCGCCGAACTCGAGGAAACCGGCCTGCTGCAGGATCAGGCTGCGCACCACCCGCAGCAGGGTTTCGCCGCGCTGCTGCAGGCCCTTCAGCAGCCAGCGCGCCTCCTGCAGCTGGCCACGCAGGTAGCCGGCGTCGGCCTCGCCACAGCGGCGGATCAGCTGTTCGTAGCCACGGTGGATCACCACCTTCGGCCCGGCATGGGCGGCCAGCGCCGCGCGCCAGATGCCGTTCTGCCGCCACACCACCACGTCGGGCACCACGTAGGTATCCTGCGAAAGCGGCGCGATCTGGGTCCCTGGACGCGGGTCCAGCGAGCGCAGCAGGGCGACCGCCGTCTCGACCTCATCCAGCGGCTGTTTCAGTTCATGGGCCAGACCGGCGACGCCACTGCGTGGCAGCCGTTCCAGCGGGCCTGCGGCAATCTGCCGCGCCAGCGCCAGGCCCGCGGTGTCGCCAGGCAACACATCCAGCTGCAGCTGCAGGCATTCGCCGAGCGTGCGTGCGGCAACGCCGACCGGGTCGAAGCGCTGGATGCGATGCAGCACCGCAAGGATTTCATCCTCATCGGCATGGACCGACGGCAGCAGGGTTTCGGCGATGGTGGCCAGCGGTTCGCGCAGGTAACCGTCGTCGTCCAACGCATCGATCAGCGCAGCGCCGATGCTGCGGTCATGCATGGAAAGATGCGACAGGTGCAGCTGCCACAGCAGGTGGTCGGCCAGCGTCTCGGTTTCGGCCACGCGCTCGGCGGCGCTGCCGGTGTCATCATCATCGTCGAAGCTGCCGCCACTGCCGGCAGCGCTCCAGTCGAGCTCGGCCGGTGCCCAGTCGTCGCCATTGTCGGTGCGTTCGGCCGGCGTGTCGGCGTCCGTGTTGTCGCCGCCTTCATTGGCGGCACTGCTGTCGTTGCTGTCGGCCCAGTCCAGCAGCGGATTGCTTTCCACGGCCTGGGCGATTTCAAGCTCCAGCTCGGTCGTGGACATCTGCAGCAGCTTGATCGCCTGCTGCAGCTGGGGGGTGAGCACCAGCTGCTGTCCCAACGATGTCTGCAGCCGAGTCTTCATGCCTGTGCCGAATGGAAGGAAAGGGACCCAGCACCTGCGGTCACAGCTTGAAGGAATCCCCAAGGTAGACGCGACGTACGTCAGCGTTGTCCAGGATCGCCTCCGGCGAGCCCTGGGCCAGCACGGTGCCCTCGGCGAGGATATACGCGCGGTCGCAGATTCCCAAGGTCTCGCGCACGTTGTGGTCGGTGATCAGCACGCCGATGCCACGCTGCTTGAGATGGGTGACGATGCGCTGGATTTCGCCCACCGAGATCGGGTCGACACCGGCAAACGGTTCGTCGAGCAGGATCAGGCGCGGCTGCGCGGCCAGTGCGCGGGCGATCTCGCAGCGACGACGTTCGCCACCGGACAGGCTGGCACCGAGCTGGTCGGCGACATGGCCCAGCTGCAGCTCGTCGAGCAGGCTGTTCAATTCGCGCTCGCGGCCGGCCGAATCCAGGTCTTCGCGTAGTTCAAGCACCAGGCGGAGGTTGTCGGCCACGGTCAGCTTGCGGAACACCGACGGCTCCTGCGGCAGGTAGCCCACGCCCTGCTTGGCACGGGTGTACATCGGGTCGCTGGTGATGTCCTTGCCGTCGAGCACGATGCTGCCTGCATCGGCGGCGACCAGGCCGACGATCATGTAGAAGCAGGTGGTCTTGCCGGCACCGTTGGGGCCGAGCAGGCCGACCACTTCACCGGCGTCGAGGGTCAGCCCGAAGTCCTTGACGACTTCGCGCTGCTTGTAGCGCTTGCGCAGGCCCTTGGCGACGAGCATTACTTCTTGCTCCCCGCCGGCCTGGCCGGCGCGCTGGCAGGAGCCGCCGCCTTGGGTGCGGCGGCCGGCTGTGCCGCCGCGTTCTTGTTCTTCGGCGGAATGACAGTGCGCACGCGGCTGCCATCGCCACCGGAGTTCATCTCCCCGGTGCGGGTGTTGTAGACCATGCGCTGGCCGGCATTGGTGCCGCGCGCGCTGGTGACCTTGTAGCTGCCGGTCAGGGTGATGATCTCGGTCTTGATGTCGTAGTCGATGCGATCAGCCACCGCGTCCATCCAGGTGCCGTCGTCGAGCTGCTGCTTCATCGTGGCCTGCTTGCCGGTGAATACCGCACGCACGGCCTCGCCGTCCTTGAGGTAGATCTCCGCTTCGGACGCGCGGATGTCCAGCGTGCCCTGGGTAACGGTCACGCCCTGCGAGAGCACGGTCTTGCCATCGCCGGTGAGCACGCCCGACTGGGCGCCCGAGTCGATGTTCATGTTCTCGTTGCGATCAGTGGACTTGGCAAAGCCAGCGCTGGGAACCAGGAGACCGAGCGCGAGTACGGCTGCAAAGGGGATCTTCATCGGGGTCCGTTCTACCGGTGGGGCCGTCCGGGAAACCGGCGGCGGGTGGGTGGGCCGCCTTCCTTGCGCCGGTCCGGGGACGTCGCAGGAGGGTGGCGGAATCAGCGTCGGGGCGTGTAACGGCCCTTGGACTGGCTGAGGAAATGATACGTGTTGTTCTTCGAATCCACCTCGAAGCCGACGCCGGACTGTTCCATGCCGGGACGGGTCATGGTGACCCGCGCATCGGTGCGGGCACGGTTTTCCTTCGGGAACACATCCAGGTGGTCGGTGCGGAACGTGGTCGGCACCACGCCCGGATCGGCCGGACTGTCGCCAGCGACATTGCCGCGCAGCTTCATCTCGTCGCCCTTGGCACTGAGCCAGCCGGTCTCGGCGCGCAGGGTCCAGTGCTTGCCATCCTTGTCCGGCATCTCGAACAGTGGGGTGGCGATGTTGATGGTCTGGTCGCCGCGCTGCCGTTCCAGCCGCGGTGCGCGCAGGGTGGTCGATTCCTTGCCCTGCTCATCCAGTGCGACGATCTGGAAGTCGTGCAGGATGTAGTCCACGCCGGCGTCCTGGCCGGCAGTGGCCGGGCCCTTGTCACGGTTGCGCAGGGCGGCCCAGCTGCTGAGCAGGGCCGCCAGCAGCAGGCCGATGCCGAGCACGGTGCGCCAGTTCAGGGTGGGCAGGTTCATGCGCCGAACCTCGCCAGCACCGCGTCCACATGGCCCTGGGCGGCCAGCAGGATGTCGCACAGTTCACGGGCGGCGCCACGTCCGCCATCGGCGCGGGTCTGCCAGTGCACGCGCTCGGCGATCCACGGGTGGGCGTTGGCTGGCGCCACCGCCAGCCCGACCGCGCCCAGCGGCGCCAGGTCCGGCAGGTCGTCGCCCATGAAGGCCACCTGCTCCAGGCCGATGCCATGCTGCGCACACAGCGCCTGCACGCTGGCCAGCTTGTCACCCACGGCGATCTGGGTGTCGATGCCGAGGTCGGCGCCGCGCTTGAGCGCGGACTGGCTGTTGCGCGCGGTGATCAGCACGGGGTGGATGCCGTGCTGCTGCAGCAGTTTCAGGCCCAGACCGTCCTGCACGAAGTACGCCTTGCTCTCGTTGCCGTCCTTGTCGTAGTACAGCCGACCGTCGGTGAGGGTACCGTCCACGTCGAAGCAGGCCAGGCGGACGCGGGCCGCAGCGGCATGCAGGTGGGCGGGGAACGCGGGCAGCGGGGACCAGGGCATCAGGCGATCAGGCTCGGTGGGGGCGTGTGGGGCATTACAGACTGAATGGGGTCTACGGACTGTCGGTTAAACCACCCGGGCCCGCAACAGGTCATGAATGTTCAGGGCGCCGACCGCACGGCCCTGGCCATCGACCACGATCAGGCCGTTGATTTTCTGGGTCTCCATCTGCCGCGCGGCCTCTACGGCCAGCTGGTCGGCACCGATGGTGCGCGGGTTGCGGGTCATCACATCGGCGATCTTCGCGGTGCGCACGTCCAGTGCGCTGTCCAGCGCCCGGCGCAGGTCGCCGTCGGTGAACAGGCCGATCAGCACGCCATCGGCGTCGACCACGGCGGTCATGCCGAGCCGCTTGCGGCTCATTTCCACCAGTGCCTCGCTGAGGCTGGCATCGGCGCTCACGCTGGGCAGGTCCTCGCCGGTGTGCATGACATCGGTGATGTGCAGCAGCAGGCGACGGCCGAGGCTGCCGGCCGGGTGCGAGCGGGCGAAGTCGTCGGCGGTGAAGCCGCGTGCGTCAAGCAGGGCTACGGCCAGCGCATCGCCCATCGCCAGCGAGGCGGTGGTGCTGGAGGTCGGCGCCAGCGCCAGCGGGCAGGCCTCGGCCGGCACGCTTACATCCAGGTGGATGTCGGCGGCGGTGGCCAGGCTCGACTGCGGGCGGCCGGTCATGGAAATCAGCACGTTGCCCTGGCGCTTGAGCACCGGCAGCAGCATCAGCACCTCATCGGACTCGCCCGAATAGGACAGGGCCAGCACCACGTCGGCTTCGGTGATCATGCCCAGGTCGCCGTGGCCGGCTTCGCCGGGATGCACGTAGAACGCCGGTGTGCCGGTGGAGGCCAGGGTGGCGGCGATCTTGCGGGCAATGTGGCCGGACTTGCCCATGCCGGTGGCGACCACCCGGCCGCGGCTGGCCAGGATCGCCTCGCAGGCCTGCTGGAAGGCCTCGCCAAGGCGGTCGGCGACGGCATCCAGCGCCTGCCGCTCGATCTCGAACACGCGGCGGCCACTGGCCACCAGGCCGGCAGGGTCGACGGAACGGGGGGGCAACAGGGATTCGGCCATGCGGACGCCACGCAGCGGAAGTAGAATGGAGGCACATTTTATTAGGAAAGCCCGTTGGACGCCGACACCATCCGCAATCTGATCGAAACCGGCCTGCCTGGCGCCCGCGCCGATGTGCAGGGCGATGATGGCGTGCATTTCGAAGCGACCGTGGTCTGCGAGGCCTTCGCCGGCAAGATGCCGCTGGCCCGCCACCGCATGGTCTATGCCACGCTGGGCGACCTGATGGGCGGCGCGATCCACGCGCTGGCACTGAAAACCGTGACCCCGGCCGAAGCCGGCTGAACCGCAGAAGATCCCGAATACATGGCCAAGATCGTTGTGACCGGCGGCGCTGCGCTGCACGGTGAAGTGAGCATCTCCGGCGCCAAGAACGCCGTCCTCCCCATCCTCTGCGCGACCCTGCTGGCCGATGAGCCGGTGGAGATCACCAATGTGCCGCACCTGCACGACGTGGTCACTACGGTGAAGCTGCTGGGCGAGCTGGGTGCCAAGGTCACCATCGACCAGGGCACGCTGTCGCGTGGCAGTGCGATCGTGGTCGACCCGCGTTCGGTCAACCAGCACGTTGCGCCGTACGAGCTGGTCAAGACCATGCGCGCCTCGATCCTGGTGCTGGGCCCGCTGCTGGCCCGCTTCGGTGCGGCGGAAGTGTCGCTGCCCGGCGGCTGCGCGATCGGTTCGCGTCCGGTCGACCAGCACATCAAGGGCCTGCAGGCGCTGGGTGCCGAGATCGTGGTCGAGAACGGCTTCATCAAGGCCAGCGCCAAGCGTCTGAAGGGCGGCCATTTCACCTTCGACATGGTCAGCGTCACCGGGACCGAGAATGTGCTGATGGGCGCGGTGCTGGCCGAAGGAACCACCGTCCTCGACAACTGCGCGATGGAACCGGAAGTGACCGATCTGGCGCACTGCCTGATCGCCCTTGGCGCGAAGATCGAAGGCCTGGGCACCGCCCGCTTGGTCATCGAAGGCGTCGAGCGCCTGTCCGGTGGCCGTCACGAAGTGCTGCCCGACCGCATCGAGACCGGCACCTTCCTGGTCGCTGCGGCGATGACCGGCGGCAAGGTCACGGTGAACCGTGCGCGCCCGAACACCATGGATGCCGTGCTGTCCAAGCTGGTCGAGGCCGGCGCGAAGATCGAGACCACCGACGACACCATCACCCTGGACATGCAGGGCAAGCGGCCGAAGGCGGTCAACCTGACCACCGCGCCGTACCCCGCATTCCCGACCGACATGCAGGCGCAATTCATGGCGCTCAACTGCGTGGCCGACGGCGTCGGCGTGATCAACGAGACGATCTTCGAGAACCGTTTCATGCACGTCAACGAACTGCTGCGCCTGGGCGCGGACATCCAGGTCGAAGGCCACACCGCCATCGTGCGTGGCAGCGAGACCCTGAGCGGTGCGCCGGTAATGGCCACCGATCTGCGTGCCTCGGCCTCGCTGATCCTGGCCGGCCTGATGGCCAGCGGCGAGACCACCATCGACCGCATCTACCACCTTGATCGTGGCTACGAGAACATTGAAGAGAAGCTGTCTTCGCTCGGCGCCACCATCCGGCGCGTGCCATGATCCTGCGCGGCAAGTTCAGCCCGCGCCGCAAGGCGCTGCTGGCCCTGGTGCTGATCGTGCTGGCGTGGTTGGGATATGCCTGGTACGCCAACATCGCCATCACCCAGGGCATCGAGCAGAAGGACATGGACTGGAACGGCGACGGCACGGTCTCGCGTGACGAGATCATCGAATCGTTCTACGCGGTCGCGGTGAACGACAGCCAGGACGGCAACCGCCATTGCCGCACCTTCGTCTGGCGCAGCACCGGCGAGCAGATCCGCGTGGACTGCCGCACCGAGTTCAAGCCGGCCGCGGCCGAGGAAAAGAAGTAAGAACAACGCCCGCGAAAGCGGGCGTTTTTCCCGGGGCGTCCATCCACGCATGGCGTGGATCTACTTCAGGTTTCCAGTAGATCCACGCCATGCGTGGATGACGTGGATCTCCGGTCAGTTCATCGCCTTGATGGTCAGGTCCAGCGCATCGCGGCCGCTCTCACGCTGCAGCATGCGCGCCGGCACCGGGAATTCCGGCACGATCCAGGCGATCAGCTCCTTGTTGCCGTCGGCACGCGAGACCTTGGTGGCCTCGTAGCTCTTGCCGCCCACGGTGATCGATTCCTTGCCGATCACGCGGTAGGTCATGTTCTTGATGCGGCCTTCGTCGACCATGCGATAGGTCAGCGGCTTGCCGGCGGCCAGGTCGCGGGCGATCGCCAGGTTGATCAGCAGCGCGTCCATGTCGCCCGTCTTCAACGCGATGGGGCCCGCACGGTCCGGCTTGATGTCGCCGGTCCAGGTGGCCTGGTTGCTGGTCCAGTTGTAGTTGGCCTGCACATTGCGCTTCTTCACCAGCAGTGCCGAACGGTCCTGGCTGCTGAGCGGGCGCAGCTGGCCGCGCACCTCTTCGAACACGGTGCTCTGGCTCAGGTCGGCCAGCTGGTTCTTCACCTGCAGCGTGTAGCGCCACTTGTTGGCTCCCTCGCTGCTCAGCGTCATGCTGCCATTGGCCTGCATGCCCATGTAGCTGGCCAGGTAATCGGCCTTGAATGGCTGCAGGGCCATGGCCGGCAGGCTGGCCACCGACAGTGCCGCTGCAGCGATCCAGGTGAGGGGGCGGGTCAGGGTGCTCATGCTCAGACTCCTTGGTATTCGATCAGGCGCAGATCGACGCGGTCTTCGCCGTCTTCGCGTTGCAGGATGCGCACCGGGGTGGGGACACCGTTGGCGATCCAGAGGATGGTTTCGTTGTTGCCGCCGTTGGTCCGGTAGACCCGCAGCGCGTTGTAGGACAGGTCGCCGACCTCGACATTCTCGGTCTGCGGCGCGGCCTGGTAGTCGTGCTGGCGGACCTTGCCCATGTCCACGTAGCGATAGTGCATGGTGGCGCCCGGGCGGGCATCACGCATGATCGCCAGATTGATCAGCAGCGCGCTCTGGTCGCCCGGCTGCAGCGCGATCGGTTGCGCACGTTCCTTCTTGACGTCGCCGCTCCACTGCGCGGTGCCGGCCTGCCAGTTGTACGTGCCGACCGCTTTCTTGCCCAGGAACAGGCCCTTGCGCACCGTGCTCTGGCTGAGCGGCGCATAGACGCCGCTGCGCTCTTCGAACACCGTGCTCTGCTCGATGTTCAGGCCCAGCACGCTGGCGAAGCCGCGGCGGCCGACCACCTGCATGTCCACCCGCCACTGGTTGCCGCCGGCGTGGGTGACCTGCATGCTGGCGTCGCCGGCCTCCTTGCCTTTGTAGAAGGCTTGGTAGGTCGCGGTGAACGGCTGCAGCGGCGGCGGCTCCCAGGCCAGCGCGGGGGGCATCGGCACGGCCGGTTCTGCGGGCGGCTGTACTACGGGCGCCGGCTGCGCAGGGGCCGCAGGCGCTTGCACCTGGCCCCAACCCACGCCGGGAAGCACGACAAGCGACAGCAGCAATGAAGTGGACAGCAGGGTCGTGGTCTTCATGGAGGACAGGAGCTGCAGGAGGGGGGCAGGATGCCAGCCCCGCAGTCAGCGGGGCGTGTGCGTGGGCGTTACCGGTTCAGGTTCCCGGCGGAATCTAGGGCCAGTGGGCTAAACAGGGGGTGACCGTCCAGGTGCGGCTGCCCCTCCCGTTCAGTCAGGCGGCCGGCGCACAGCAGCTGGAGGGTGGCGATCAGCAGGGGGTGCTCCACCTCCAGCACGCGCGCGGCCAGGCTGTCGGCGTCATCGCCGGGCATCACCGGCACCCGCGCCTGGGCCAGCACGGCGCCGGCATCCAGTTCGGGCACCACCAGGTGCACGCTGGCCCCGTGCTCGGCATCGCCAGCGTCCAAAGCCCGCGCATGCGTATCCAACCCCTTGTGCAGTGGCAGCAGGGAGGGGTGGATGTTGACCAGGCGGCCATTGAAGCGCTGCACGAAGGCGGCGCCGAGAATGCGCATGTAGCCGGCGCAGACGATCCAGTCCGGCGCGACCGCGGCCAGTGCATCGCCCAGGGCCTGCTCGTAGGCGGCGCGGTCGTCGAATTCCTTCGGCGCATGTGCCCAGCGCAGGCGTGCACCGACCCGTTGCAGCGCGGCGGCGGCTGGGCGGTCGGAGAACACGCCGACCACCTCGGCGGGCAGGCGGCCGTCGGCAATTGCATCAAGGATGGCCTGCAGGTTGCTGCCGCGGCCGGAGGCGAGCACGGCAATGCGGGTGGGCGTGGTCATTGCCGGGCACTCCGTCGGATCAACGGCCAGGTCAGCAGGCTGCCCACGGTCGCCAGCAGCATGTCGGCATGCGCGTCCCACATGTCGCCCTGCTGCCCGTTGTAGGCCTCGGCGGCGTCGGGCGAAAGGGCCAGCGCGATGGCCCACTCGAACCACTCGTAGACCAGGCTGGCGCACATCACTGCCATCACCGCCAGGGTGAAAGCCTGGCCGCGGCGCAGCGCCGGCCAGGCATGGCGTGCCAGCTGCAGCAGCGCAGGCGTGAAGCAGACGCCGAACAGGAAGTGGATAAGCCGGTCGAAATGATTACGCTGCCAGCCAAACGCCGCATTCGGCGACCAGCCGGTCAGCGCCTGCGCCCAGGCGTCGTAGGGCACGTTCGAGTACAGCCAGCGCGCAGCCACGCAGTGCAGTGCAATGAAGCCACAGATCGCGATGAAGGCGCCATTGCCCAGCCAGCCACCCCGGCGGTCGACCCATAGCAGTGCGGCCAGCCCGATCACGGTCAGGGTGCTGTGCAGGGCCTGCTCGATGGGCCACAGCGGGTGGAGCCAGCTGATCGCGAATACCGCCAGCACGGCGGCGAAGGCCAGCCTCTTGGGGCCCGTGAAACGGGAAGCGGCAGGCGAGGCGGTCGTCGGGAGGGCAGGCGCGGACATGGGGAGTCGATCAGGGAAGGGGGCGTCTGCCGGCAAGCTCAGACGCTGAGATGGTCGCCGCGGTCGAAGAGTGCGGCCATGTCAGGCTTGGACAGGAACACCCAGGCATAGGCGGTCAGGGCCATGCCCAGCGGGCCAGCCAGTACCGCCAGCCAGGCCGCGCGCTGGCACCAGGCCAGCCCGGTGCGGCGCGACAGCAGGCGTGCGGTGTGCAGCTGCACGACGCCAAGCGCGGCAGCCAGCAGCGAAATGACCCCGTACACCGTGGCCAGTACCGCGCCATCGGCCAGCCCGCGTGAGCTGGCGACCAGGCCGATGAAACCGAGAAACGCCAGCGCGGCCATCCAGTGGAAAACCGCCAGCGCGTAGAACAGCACCTTCAGCGTCTGCAGATGGCTGGCCAGCTGCAGCTGCGCCAGGGTCTGCTGCGGCAGCGGCGGTGGTGCGACGGGTGTCGTCATGTCGTTGCACCACTTGCATCGAAGGCGGCCTTGACCTGCGGGCGCAGCAGCGTAACCAGGGTGAATACTCCCAGAACGGTGCCCAGCGGCGCGCACAGGCAGAGCAGGCCGGCCACGATCAGGCACAGTAGGTGGCGACGACGCTGGGCCAGGCAGCGTCCGGCCTGGATGACGAATGCGGCCATGCCCAGGCCACCGGCGACGAACACGGTCCCCAGCACCGTGAACACCCAGCCGAACAGGCGCTGTTCGGCCGGCGACGAGGGCTGGCCCCCGGAGTTCATCGGCAGATGGCCGCTCAGCGCACTGATGCCGAGCACGATGTACAGAATGAAAAACAGCGAGAGCAGCGCGATCAGGCCACCGAACACGTAGTGCGCGATGGACAGCGCGCGCAGGTGGTCAGCGTCCTGCCTGCTGAAGACCGGCACGGCCGCCAACGGCGGCGGTACCGGGGTGGGTGCCAAGGGGGGCGTTGCGTCCATGCGGGCTCCTCGGGGTCGGGTTCAGCCGATGCGGACGCGTTCGGCGCCTTCGGCGGTGACCACCTGGCCGATGGTCCAGTGCTCCAGGCCCTGCGCCTTGACCGCCTCGGACACCGCAGCCACCTGGTCCGGCGCGACGATCAGCACGAAGCCGATGCCGCAGTTGAAGGTGCGCCACATCTCGCTGTCGGCCACCGCGCCTTCCTTCTGCAGCCACTGGAATACCGGCGGCAGGGTCCAGGACGAGGCCTGGATGTCCAGGCCGAGGCCGTCGGGCACCACGCGGATGATGTTCTCGGTCAGGCCGCCACCGGTGATGTGGGCCATGCCGTGGATGGCGTCGCCGTGCGACTTCAGCAGCGACAGGATCGGCTTCACGTACAGGCGGGTCGGTGCCATCAGCGCATCAACCAGCTTCACGCCACCTTCCAGTTCCAGGTCGGCCGGGCGGCCGGCGCGGTCGTAGATGCGGCGCACCAGCGAGTAGCCATTGGAATGCGGGCCGGACGAGGCGATGCCGATCAGCACATCGCCGGCGGCCACGCTGGCGCCGTCCTTCAGCTCGCTCTTCTCGACCGCAGCCACCGTGAAGCCGGCCAGGTCGTACTCGCCCGGGGCGTACATGTCGGGCATTTCAGCGGTTTCACCGCCGATCAGCGCGCAGCCGGCCTCGGTGCAGCCGTTGGCGATGCCGCCCACCACCGCTGCGGCGGTGTCGATGTCCAGCTTGCCGGTGGCGAAGTAGTCCAGGAAGAACAGCGGCTCGGCGCCCTGCACCAGCACGTCGTTCACGCACATCGCGACCAGGTCGATGCCGATCGTATCGTGGCGGTTCAGCTGGTGGGCCAGCTTCAGCTTGGTGCCCACGCCGTCGGTACCCGACACCAGCACCGGCTCGCGGTATTTGTTGGACAGGTCGAACAGGGCGCCGAAGCCGCCCAGGCCGCCCATCACTTCCGGGCGGAAGCTGCGCTTGACCAGGGGCTTGATCCGCTCGACCAGCGCGTTGCCGGCGTCGATGTCGACACCCGCGTCACGGTAGGTGAGGGGGGAGGGGGCGGAAGACGGGGTGTTGGTCACGGGCGTCGGCGCTGGCAGGGGTTGAACGAGCGATTTTAACAGGCCGCATTGGCGCAAAGGCCGTATTCGGGCAACAATTCCCCCGGATTCGTCGAGCCAATGGATGTCCTGATGCGCCGCAGCCTGATTCTGACCCTGCTCCTTGCACTGAGCCTGCCGGTGGCCACGATGGCCCAGAGCGGCCTGCGCACCGAGGGAGATGTTGCCACCGCCTCGGGTGCGTACGAGGCCGAAGTGCCCGTCAACAGCCAGGCCGAAGCCGATCGCAACGGCGCCCTGGCCCGTGCCCTGAGCGTGGTGCTGGGCAAACTGTCGGGCGACCGCAACGTGATGTCCCGCCCCGGCGTGGTGCAGGCGCTGCGCAACGCCAAGGACTACGTGGCCAGCTACGACTACAAGCAGGACCAGAGCGTGGGCGCCAGCGGCGCGCCGAGCTTCAGGACCCTGCTGGTGGCCCGCTTCCGCGAGGATGACGTCGACTCGCTGGTCTCGGCGCTGGGCCTGCCGCTGTGGCCGCAGCCGCGGCCGAAGCCGGTGGTGTGGTTGGCCGTCGACGACGGCAGTGGCCCGCGCCTGGTCAGCGTGCAGCAGGCCAACGCCGCCCGCCCGCTGCTGAACCGCGCCATCGAGCGGGGTTACAAGCTGGGCCTGCCCAGCGGCGGTGCCGCCGAACAGGCGCTGGCCGGTGCCATCTGGCGCCAGGACAGTGCCGCCGTGGCCCGCGCCTCGTCGCGCTACTCGCCGCCGATGCAGCTGATCGGCAAGCTCTACCGCGCCAACGGCGGCTGGCAGGCGGACTGGGTGTTCGTCGACAACGGCCGTGAGCTGAACAAGTGGACCAGCAAGGACGCCAACGCCATGCGCGCGATGGCCGCCGGTGCCGACGGCGCCGCCGACGCGCTGGTCAGGCGCTATGCCAAGGCGGGTGCCGCCGTCGGCCAGGCCGGGACCTACCGCGTGGTGGTCACCGGCATCAACAGTGCCGACGACTACCTGCGCCTTGCCGCCGGGCTGCGCGAGGTGCCGGTGGTACGCAATGTCACCCCGCTGCACGCCTCGGCCGGCCAGCTGGAGCTGAGCCTGGAGATGACCACCGGCCTGGCCGGCTTCAACCGCATGCTGGGCGACAACGGCGTGCTGGTGCCCAGCGCGACGCTGCCGGCCCTGCCGACCCCGATCGATGACACCACCGGTGCCCCGGTGGCCGCGCCGGTCAGCAACGAGTACCGCTTGCGATGACCCTGACCCCGGAAGCCGAAATCGCGCAGTTCCTGCGCCGCCTGAAGTACATCCTGTTCGCCGGCCTGGTCGGCTGGGTGGTGTGGCTGCTGGCACCGATCCTGACCCCGTTCGTGCTGGCGCTGGCGCTGGCGTGGCTGGGCGACCCGCTGGTGGACCGCATCGAGGCCACCGGCCGTTCGCGCATGACCGGCGTTGTGCTGGTGTTCGCGGCGATGGTGCTGGTGATCGTGGCGCTGCTGCTGGTGCTGGTGCCGATGATCGAGCGCCAGATCACCACCCTGATCGCGGTCGCGCCGCAGGCACAGGCATGGCTGATGGAGAAGGGGATCCCCTGGTTCGAGCAGAAGACCGGCCTGGAAGTGATGCAGTGGCTGGATCCGGACCGCCTGATCGAATGGGTGCGCAGCCACTGGCAGCAGGCCGGCGGCTTCGCCACCACATTCATGGGCTACGTCTCGCGTTCGGGCTTTGCGATGGTGACCTGGGTGGTCAACATCCTGCTGCTGCCGATCCTGGCGTTCTATTTCCTGCGCGACTGGGACAAGCTGGTCGAGCGGGTGGCGTCGGTCATTCCGCGTAACCAGATCGGCACCATCAGCGCGTTGGCGCGCGAGTCCAACGAGGTGCTGGGCGCGTTCATCCGCGGACAGTTCCTGGTGATGCTGGCATTGGGCGTGATCTATGCCGGCGGCCTGTCGCTGGTCGGCCTCAAGCTGGGCTTGCTGATCGGTCTGATTGCCGGCCTGATCAGCTTCATACCGTACCTGGGCGCGACCACTGGCGTGCTGATGGCGGTGATCGCGGCACTGGTGCAGGCGCAGGGCTTCGATCTGAAGCTGCTGATCCTGGTGGGCGTGGTGTTCACCGTGGGCCAGCTGCTGGAAAGCTACGTGCTGACCCCGCGTATCGTCGGCGACAAGATCGGCCTGCACCCGGTGGCAGTGATCTTTGCGGTGATGGCCGGCGGCCAGCTGTTCGGCTTCCTCGGCATGCTGCTGGCGCTGCCGGTGGCGGCGGTGACCAATGTTCTGCTGCGCTATGCGCATCAGCGCTACCGACAGAGCGAGCTGTACGTGGGCGAGAAGCCGGCGATCGTGCTTGATGGCGTAGTGGACGCCCCCCATATCATCGTTCCGAACGACAAGGGCCCCGACCTGAAGTGATGGGTGTGCCGCAACTGCCGCTGGCCCTGCATTACCCGCGGGACCAGCGCCTGGAGACCTTCATCGGCGCGCCGGATGGCGCGCTGGCGCAGCTGCGCGCGATCGCGGTTGGCGCCAGCCACGACTGGGTCTACCTGGAAGGTGCGGCGGGCACCGGCAAGACCCACCAGGCGCTGGCGATGTGCTCCAGCGCCGAGCAGGCCGGGCGCCTGCCGACGTACGTGCCACTGGCCAGCGCCGCCGGCCGCGTTCGTGCAGCGCTGGATGGGCTGGACGCACGCGAACTGGTGGCGCTGGACGGGCTGGACGAGGTTGCCGGCAATCGCGAGGACGAGATCGCGCTGTTTGATTTCCACAACCGCGCGCGCGCTGCAGGTGTAACCGTGCTGTACACGGCGCAGAAGGCGCCGGGCGAGCTGGGCCTGGTGCTGCCGGACCTGCGTTCGCGCCTGGGCCAGTGCGTGCGCGTGCTGCTGCAGCCGCTGGATGAGGAAGGTCGTGCTGCGGTGCTGCGCGAGCGTGCACTGCGACGCGGCCTGGCCATCGACGAAGCGGCCATCGAATGGCTGCTGTCGCACACCGGCCGTGAGCTGGGTGGATTGATCACCCTGCTGGACTGGCTGGACCGCGAATCGCTGGCGGCGAAGCGGCGGATCACCGTGCCGTTCCTGCGCCAGGTGCTGGAAGAAGGCCGGCCTCGTTACTGAGGGTGGGGTTTGTTGGCAGGGCTGCGCCCTGCACCCGCAGAAGCAACGTCAAAAGCTGGCTTCCTGAGGGGAGGCGGGG
>NZ_JAVFVN010000530.1:0-1460 GCF_030910085.1 Stenotrophomonas maltophilia group sp. RNC7
CATCTAAAGACTCTAAAACTTCCGGTAACGTTATATTATCCATATTTTCATTAAAACACTGCAGACCAAATCGAATTAATGACTTTTCTCCATTAGTGTATGGTTTTATTACTTCTTTAACTTTATCTAATTTTACTCCTTGATCTACACAATTAAGTAGCTCTTCTTTATAAGTAGCAGACCATAGTAAAGCCATTGAAGAATAATAACGGTCAAATTTAGTAACATTCATTTTGTGCATTATCTTATCAAACAATTCACTCTGCATTTTGGACTTAAATTCTAATGTCATTAACAATGAAACTCCCCCTATTCAAATATGAACATTACCATTTTCGAATATTTTTACACGATGATAAATATTAACATCACCTATTGACTTTCCATTACTTATTTCTTTATTTTCTAATGCTTTTACTTTCATTTCTAAAAACTCACCATATGCGTTCATATCATAGACAATATCGTAATTTCTACAATATTGCCCATCTAACAATTCTCCTCCAGCAAATCTAAAATTCTTAAAATTCTCTTCAAAAAAAACATAAGCATCTTTATGATTTTCAAAAACCGGTAAATTATTAATAAAATCTTGTGTAATCCGTTTCATTATTATTTTTCCCCTTCAAACTTTACCTTTGCATATGATAGAACATTTGTATCATATGCATATTTAGGATTATTCCCTTTTCTTGGCTGGCTAGCATGTTCTAAAGCTATACCCTTTGTAGAACTTATAACATTTAAAAATCTTTCAATGTCTTCTTTTGAACCTTCTAATCTTAGATCTAATTGAGACATATATATCCCCCCAACTTTATTTACAAAAGGAAAACCCAATAGGTATATTTAATTTCAAACAAACTATTGAAATGTATTCTTTAAATAAAGATACTTCACCTGCTAGTTTCACTCCGAATCTTTTAATATACAACTCCATTTTTTACAAAAATTCTTTCTTACTTCATGTTCTGCTTCATCTCTTAACCTTGAAAGATATTCTTCATATTCCATTTTAAGAGCTTCTGTAAATAACTTAACATCATAGAGTACCCAACCTCTTTTCGAAAAATTATCAACTAGATTCGCAGTATAGAATGTTAATGCCGTTTTCTTTTTAGTCTGCGCTTGATGTAGAATTCCACATCTCACATTCTTATAGAAATGTTGCGCAAGTTTTTCATCAAAGGAATCCCCGAATCTTCCCGCAGCACCATTAAAATAAGAACTATTAACTAAAAACTCCTTAAATGCCTTTTCCGTTTCGCCCCTGGTATCACGTACCCCTTTATAAAATTGTTGAAATGTTTCTATTAATAAACAATTTAATGCCATAATACTAAATGCCTTACTTAAACTTTGATCCCCTTTACAATCTTCTAGCATTGCATCTATTATGTTAAAAAATCTTCCCTGAATTCTATCCTCGAAAATTTTTATGGCTGATTGCCAACTAATAT
>NZ_JAVFVN010000531.1:0-353 GCF_030910085.1 Stenotrophomonas maltophilia group sp. RNC7
GAATGGGTTTTCATCAAACTCTCTTGGCTCTTCAAGCTTTTGTTTCATTCCCGCCCCTCTATTTAAATATGGATTCTCATCCTCATATGGCTCTGGTTTGTTTTTCTTTAAGCACTTACCCCATTCAATATATTTCTTAAAGCTAGTGTGTATCTCACTTCTAGGATTAGAGCTTTTCTCTAATGGCTTGTCCATCTTATACTGTCTAAAATCTTCTATAGCTTCCAGTAGGTCTAGTTGTGGATATATCGTTCCTAGAGATTGATATATTTCTAAATCTTTTTTTCTATCCAATGGGTAATTTTCTATTTTAGATAAAGTGGTTATGAACCTATATTCATCATCAGAAAAAA
>NZ_JAVFVN010000539.1:0-665 GCF_030910085.1 Stenotrophomonas maltophilia group sp. RNC7
TCTTTGTGGTAACGGCCTGACAGTTGATCAGAGGTTCGCGGATACAAACGGCAAACACCCTCTCTCAAGCGAAGGGCTTGGAAGTGAGCGGATTGGGGCCGTGAGCGGACAGGCGGTTATGGTTCCTGATGTTGAGAAGCAGCCCTTGGCGCGCCATGCCGGGCGATGAAGAAACCACATCTACGCTATAGCCCTCTAAATCCCGCGTCTAGGTCAGCAGCGATCGTCAAAGGAAACAGCATTTTTTGAACTTCTTACCGCTACCGCAGAAACATGGGTCGTTTCGACCGATCTTCGAACCGTCCGGCGTGCGGTTCGACGAAGCCGACCGAGCAGATCCAGAATTCCCGTTGAGTACCATGCCCTGCGTCAATTTTTCCATCCGACTGTCATGCTTCCACGGAAAACGCGTCGCCAGACTGAACTTAGGCAACCCATCCGCCTCGCGCACGAGGAGCCCAAACCAGTTATCGGCGCGATGGACATACTTGCGTCGCTGGCAATGACCAACGAGTGCGTCAAGGGCGTCGCTCGCCGCTGCTCGGCTGCAATGGATGGTAAGGCCAGCGTCGCCGGTATCGAATCCCAAGGTGAAGTCGTGGGGCCGTCCATCGAGCCGAGTGCGCCGGGCGACATCCTTCATTCCCTGGTCAAGCTGCTTAACC
>NZ_JAVFVN010000580.1:0-431 GCF_030910085.1 Stenotrophomonas maltophilia group sp. RNC7
GACAAGATCAACCTGCTGGGCTCGTCGCTGGCCACCGGCCACCCGTTCGCCGCTACCGGCGCACGCGTGATCGCCACGGCAGCCAAGCAGCTGGCCGAACGCGGCGGTGGCCGCGCACTGGTGTCGATCTGCACCGCCGGTACGAAAACGCCGCCCAATGGGCGGCGTTTTCGTTGGTTGCTCCGGTGGGTGCCGACCGGTGGTCGGCACACCTCACCCCTGCTTAAGGCAACCGCGGGTTGCCGAACAAGTCGCGCGCTTCGTTTGCGTCATAAACCCGCGGCTGTGCCACCATGGGGCCCAAACAAACGGTAGAAACCAACTAAACCCCCGACTTTTGGGCGGGTTTTTTTCCCCTGGGGGGGGGGCCCGGGGGGGCCACTACCGTGATGCTCAGCGTTCGACGATCGCCACCACGCCCATGCCGCCGG
>NZ_JAVFVN010000737.1:0-47948 GCF_030910085.1 Stenotrophomonas maltophilia group sp. RNC7
GGTGTCAGCCGCATCCATGCGGCTGACACCCCGCCCTCCGACACCGCCCCACCTCTGACAGGTTTCTGCTGCTGTTGGTGGGTGTCGACCTTGGTCGACACGGCAGATCCACGCCATGCGTGGATGCATTTCGATTCCAATTCGAAATATTCGATTCCGATGGAGATTCATCCACGCATGGCGTGGATCTACTGCAGATCGCGGAAATCTGTCGAAGGCGGGGTGGGTCCGGTTGCGGGGGCGTGAGCCGCATGGATGCGGCGACCGAGCTTACATGGACGTACTTGCAGCGCCCCCCGCAACCGGACCCACCCCGCCATCTCACGGATACCTAGCTGTTGCTGTTGCTTCGGCTGTTGCTTTGGCCTCTGCAGGTGCAGGGCGCAGCCCTGCATCGACCACCCCCTACTTCTTCAGGAAATTGTCCACCAGCAGATGCTTCACGTCGTCGAAGCGACCGTTCAACACCGCCTTGGCCGCATACAGCGCCGTGCCGGCGACCTGCTTGGCCTCGATCTGCGGCGGCATCACCAGCTCGGCGCGACTCGTGTGCACGTCCAGCAATGCCGGGCCGCGCTGCGACAGGAAATCCTGCACCGCTTCCTCCAGATCCTCGCTGCGGGTGACCGTGCGGCCATGGAAGCCGATCACTTCGGCCAAGCGGCCGAAGTCCGGGTTCTTCAGGTCGGTGTAGTTGTCCAGAAGGCCTTCCACCTTCTGCTCCAGCTCGACGAAGTTTAGCGAGCCATTGTTGAACACCACCACCTTGATCGGCAGGTTCTCCTGCACCGCCGTCAACAGATCACCCAGCAGCATCGCCAGGCCACCATCGCCGGACAGCGAGATCACCTGCCGGCCGGGGAAGGCCTTCTGCAGCCCCAGCGCCTGCGGCATCGCGTTGGCCATCGTGCCGTGCAGCAGGCTGGTCAGCGTGCGGCGGCGACCGTTCACCCGGATATGGCGCAGCACCCACACCATCGGCGAGCCGCCGTCGGCGGTGAACAGTGCATCTTCGGTGGCGTGCTTCGAGAGCAGCGCGGTCAGGTGCTGCGGATGGATCAATTCACCTTCGCCCGGCTGCTCCTCCTGTTCGCGATTCTTCAGCGCCTTGTCGCGATGCTCGATGCACTCGTCCAGGAAACTGCTGTCCTCGCGCGGCGGCAGCATCGGCAGCAACGCATCCAGCGTCGGTGCGATATCGCCGACCACGCCGAGGTTCACCGGGTGGCGGCGGCCGAGGTGGCTGCCATCGCGGTCGACCTGGATGATGGTGGCCTTGTCCGGGTAGAACTGGCCCCAGGCGAAGTCGGCGCCGAGCAGCAGCAGCGTGTCGCACGCCATCAGCGTGTGGAAGCCGGACTCGATGCCGAAGATGCCGGTCATGCCCATGTTGTACGGGTTGTCCGGCTCGACGAAGTCCTTGGCGCGCGAGGTGTGCGCGATCGGGGCCTGCAGGCGCCGGGCCAGTTCCAACAGCTGTGCGTGCGCGCCCTGGCAACCGGCACCGGCGTAGATGCCGACGCGCTTGCCCTGCCCCAGCAATTCGGCGATGCGCTGCATTTCGGCGTCGGAGGGGCGCAGTACCGGCTGGGTGTAATGCACCGAGAACGGCACATCGTGCTTCACCTCGGCCTGGCTGATATCGGCCGGCAGGATCACCACCGCCACGCCACGGCGGCTGATCGCGGCCTGGCAGGCCAGGGCCACCACGCGTCGCGCCTGCTCCGGGCTGTGCACCTGCTCGCAGAACACCGTGCAGCTGCCATAGACCGACTTGAAATCCACTTCCTGCGGGAATTCCATGCCCAGCTCGCTGGTCACCACCTGGCTGGCGATCAGCACCATCGGCGCACGGTTGCGGTTGCTCTCGAAGACGCCGTTGATGAAGTGCAGGCCACCGGGACCACAGGAACCCGCGCAGGCGGTCAACTCGCCGCTCACCAGCGAATCGGCGCCGGCAGCGAACGCTGCCACTTCTTCATGGCGCACGTGCACCCAGGCGATCTCGCTGCCATGCATCGCATCGGTCACATGGTTGAGCGTATCGCCCACGATGCCGTAGCAACGGCGGACACCGGCCTGCTGCAGGGCGTCCACCACGATTTCGGCCACGCGCTTGCTCATCGGATACATCCTCGAACGGGGGAACGTCCGAGGCTAGACCTGATGAAGTGATGCCCCCGTGGGCGCGTCGCTCGTCGCCTCGATGTGCAAAATGCGGGCAGACGTCTCGTCAATCATTGACGTTGATCCAGCCCTCCACCGCGCCGCTTTTCGGGTTGTGATACCGCACCTTCAGCCAACCCTCCTGTTCATCCAGCAGTTCCACCCGATCGCCCTGCACCAGGTAACGCTTGGTGCTGGACGCACCAGGCCGGCCGAACAGGAACAGCCGCGCGGATGCCACGGTGGCCTGCTGGCCGCGCAACGGTCCATCCGGTGGTGCGCCCAGGCCATCGGTAATGGCACTTTCCAACACACGGCCGGCGGGATCATAGGTGCGCCAGACCGCCAACGGCCCGTTCTCTTCGCGTTGTTCCCACTGCAGCGCGGCGTTTACCGTATCGCCCAGCATCAGCACGCGCTCGGCGCGGTACAGATAGAGTGTCGCGCCTGCAAACCGGTACTGGTCGGTGTACCACATCGGGCCGCTGCGGCAGCTGCTGGTCAGGGTACGGCTGGGGCGGTCGACCATCAGGCCCATCAGCTCGCCGCAGCTCTCCCTGCCGTGGGTTTCAGCCCGCAGCGCGCGGAACCCGGCACTGGCGGGATCGAACCGGTACACCGCCACCGCTTCGTTGACCATGCCGACCGGGGCGCGTGCGACCAGTTCCGGGTAACCGTCGAAATCGACATCTTCGAGCGACCAGCGCGAACGGCCGTCGGCATCCACCGCGCCCTCCAACGTCTGGCGCTTGCCCGACGGCGACAGCTGCACTGCAATGCTGCCGTCCTGCTGGGGATCGGCGTGCGCCTGCACATGCGCGGCCACCTGGAAGCGCAGCGTTTCGCCCTCGTCCTCCGCCTGCGCCGTCGGTGCCAGCGCGCCGGCCAACACCAGGCCCAGCAGGCATTCCCTGTAGTTCATCATTGCTCCCTGCGGCACCGCAGCGGCACCTTCAACTCAGAACGATACCTCGACCGGCTGCCGCGACCACAGCACCGACTGATGCATGGTCTGCTGCTTCCACGCCAGGCGGATCGCTTCGATATCGGCGCGGCGCTGCGGGGTGTCCTCATGCAGCACCACCAGCACCTTGGTGCGCAGGCGGTTGGGCGCGGCATCGCCGCGGAACAGCCACTGGCCATAGGCATCGAACACGGTCAGGCCATCCGGGAAGCGCGGGGTCACTTCCTTGTCCAGGAAGGTGCGCCACTGCGCCTCGCTGATGGTGTCGGCCTGCGGGCGGTTACCGGCGCCTTGCTCTTCGCCTACGCCGAAGTACAGCTCGCTGCGCACCCAGCCGTGGCCGGCGGACGGGCGTGCGGCATCGCCCTTCAGTTCGGCGGTGGTGGCCGTGGCATAGGCGCTGGGCGCCTGCGATGAGAGGCTGGCGCAGCCGCTGGTGGCCAACAGCACGGCAAAGACGAGGCCAAGGTGTTTCATCGGTACAGCTCCGGGGAAAGGGGGACAAGGCGAGCCGGCAGCGTACAGCGCCACCGGCCCGGCGTGCTGATGCCAACCGGGCATCAGCTCATGCCGGACCGGCAGGGGCTTGCATCGGCACCGGTCATCACGCGAAGATAATATATCGCTTCATCCGGATGGATGTAAGTGAAACCATCTCCCCTTCCCCGCCGTCGTTGTTGCTGGAGCCCCCATGTCCGCCCGCCTGCCCGCGTCGCCGCTCGGCCTCGCCATCGCCCTCGCGCTTTCCTCCGCCGCCGCCCCGGCCCTGGCCCAGGACGCCACCAACCTGGACACGATGATCGTCACCGGCACCCGTGCCGCCGACCGCACCGTGCTCGAATCCACCTCGCCGGTGGATGTGCTCACCGCCGAGGACATCCGCAAGGCCGGCGTGGTCAACGGTGAGCTGGGCAGCGCGCTGCAGGCGCTGCTGCCGTCGTTCAACTTCCCGCGCCAGTCAAACTCCGGTGGCGCCGACCATGTGCGCGCCGCGCAGCTGCGTGGCCTGTCACCGGACCAGGTGCTGGTGCTGGTCAACGGCAAGCGCCGCCACCACACCGCGCTGGTCAACACCGACAGCAAGATCGGCAAGGGCACCACCCCGGTCGATTTCAATTCGATTCCGGTCAGCGCGATCAAGCGCATTGAAGTGCTGCGCGATGGCGCCGGTGCGCTGTACGGCTCGGACGCCGTGGCCGGCGTGATCAACGTGATCCTCGACAACGGCGGTGACGGCGGCGAGATCGAGGCGAGCTACGGTGCCAACCACACCGACCTCAAGCCGATCGGCCGCACCCTCACCGATGGCCAGACCGGCAACATCAGCGCCAAGGTCGGCACCTCGCTGGGCGAAGACGGTGGCTTCCTGCGCGTCGGCCTGGAATACAAGCACCGCAACGGCACCAACCGCGCCGGCTTCGACCAGATTCCGCCGTGGGACCAGACCCCGGGCAACCTGGCACTGCAGGGCAAGCGCAACTACGTCCTGGGCGATGGCAAGAGCAAGGACATCAACCTGTGGCTGAACACCGAGATTCCGGTGGGCCAGACCTCGACGTTCTACGCGTTCGGTACCTTCAACCAGCGTGACACCGAAGGCGCGAACTACTTCCGCTATCCCGATGGCGATGCCAACTGGAAGCAGGTCTATCCGAATGGCTACCGGCCGATCTCCGAAGGTGAGAACCGCGACGTGCAGGCCGTGGCCGGTGTGCGCGGGCAGTGGAGCGAATGGAGCTACGACGGCAGCCTGGACTACGGCCAGAATGACTTCACCTATCGCCTGCGTGATTCGCTCAACGCCTCGCTGGGCCCGACCAGCCCGACCCGCTTCAAGACCGCCGATTACGAATATGCGCAGACCGTGGGCAACCTCGATCTGAGCCGCGTGTTCACCCAGAACGACAGCATCAGCCACACCCTGGGCCTGGGCGTGGAAGCACGCCATGAGCGCTACCAGACCCGCCCCGGCGACCCGGCCAGCTATGCCGCCGGTCCGTACACCGACCGCCCGACCGGTTCGCAGGCCGGTGGCGGCCTGACCCCGCAGGATGCGGCGCGCCTGTCGCGCGATGTGGCCAGTGCTTATGCCAGCCTGTCCAGCCAGTTCGGCGAAAAGTTCTCCACCGATCTGGCCGCGCGCTACGAGCACAACGACGACTTCGGCGGCGAGCTGACCGGCAAGCTCGGCCTGCGCTATGAGTTCACCCCGGCGTTCGCGCTGCGCGGCGCGATCTCCAACAACTTCCGCGCACCGTCGCTGGCGCAGGTCGGCTACGAGTCCACCTCTACCGGCTACAACGCAGGTGGCCAGCTGGTGCAGGGCCGCCTGCTGTCGGTCAACAATCCGATCGCACGCGGCCTGGGGGCACAGAACCTGAAGCCAGAGAAATCGCTGAACACCTCGCTCGGTTTCACCAGCCGCATCGGCGAGCATTTCGACCTGTCGCTGGACTTCTTCCAGATCGACATCGATGACCGCATCGCGCTGTCGGAGAGCATCACCGGCGATGCGCTGACCGACTACGTGGCCGCCAACTACGGCGTCAGCGGCCTGCAGAGCGCCAGCTTCTTCGTCAACGCCGCCGACACCCGCACCCGCGGTGCCGAACTGGTCACCAACTGGCGGCAGTCGCTGGGCGATGGCCAGCTGCTGCTGACCGGCACCTATGCCTATACCAAGACCACGCTGAAGAACGTGCTGGCCACGCCGGCCCAGCTGCAGGCGCTGGACCCGGATTATGTGCTGTTCGGGATTGAAGAGACCAACACGCTGACCGATGCCACACCGCGCACGCGTGGCAGTTTCTCGGCCGCATGGAGCAATGACCACTGGTCGCTGAGCACCCGCGTGAACCGCTATGGCAGCGCCACCCGCGTGTTCAACTTCGGTGACGGCTACATCCCGCGCCAGACCTACCAGGCCGAGTGGCAGCTGGATGCGGAAGTCGAATACCGCATCACCCCGCAGTGGAGCGTGGCCCTCGGTGGGCAGAACCTGACCGACAACTATCCGGATCGATCCAACAGCGATATCCACTACTTCGGCAACCTGCCGTACGACGTGCTGTCGCCGATCGGCAGCAACGGTGCGTACTACTACGGCCGCGTCCGCTATACCTTCTGATTGCTCTGGGTGTAATTGCCTTGGGTGGGTGCGGACCGTTGGTCCGCACTGCCCGGGTTCAATGCAGGCTGACCCTTTATGCCGACCAACGGTCGGCACCCACCGAAGCAAGGCCGTAGCCTGCCCTCGACCCCACGTACACGCCCACGCTGGCAAGCTGGGCTTCATGGCTGAACCGCTCCCCCTGCGTCCGCCGCCGCCATTGCTGGATGACGCCTGCGCGTTGTTCCTCGATGTCGACGGCACCCTGATCGAATTCGCTGCACGCCCGGATGCCGTGCAGCTGCTGCCGGATGTGCGCGAAGCCATCGGCCGCATCAGCGACCGCCTGGAAGGTGCCGTGGCACTGGTCAGTGGCCGCCCGCTCGAACAGCTGGATCAACTGTTCGCTCCGCTGCAACTGCCTGCTGCGGGCCTGCATGGCCATGAACTGCGTGGGCAGGATGGTCGCGTACTGCGCGACGAACACGATGACGACACCGCCGAATGGCTGCACGCACTGCACCAGCAGGCGATGCGCTTCGCCCACGGCCATCCCGGCGTGCTGGTGGAAGACAAGGGTGTCGGCCTGGCCCTGCACTGGCGCGGCGCGCCGCATGCAGCCAAGGACGTCCGCGCCTTCGCCGACCGCCACGTGCGGGGCCGTGCCAGCTACCGCCTGCAGCCCGGCGACCATGTGGTCGAGTTCGTGCCCGTCGGCACCGACAAGGGCCGTGCGGTGCTTCGGATGATGCAGTACCTGCCCTTCCGCGGTCGCCTGCCGGTGTTCCTCGGCGATGACCTGACCGATGAGTTCGGCTTCGATGCCGCCAACGGCCAGCATGGCTGGAGCGTGCTGGTGGGTGAACGTGAACCCAGCGCGGCGGTGTTCGCGCTGCCCGACATACGCAGCGTGCACGCCTGGCTGCGTGAGAATGCCTATTGACCCGGCCCCCCCCCACGGCCGCAACCGAGATGTACCGCGTGATGACCCAACCCGATCTTGATCTGGGCGTGGTCGGCAACGGCAGCTTCGGCGCCCTGGTCGACAAACGTGCCCGCGTTGTCTGGAGCTGCCTGCCCACCTTCGACGGCGACCCTACCTTCTGTGCGCTGCTCGGCCCCAACCAGCAGACCGGTGGCGACTTCGCCATCGAGCTGGAAGACTTCGCCAGCAGCGAGCAGGAATACCTGACCAACACGGCGATCCTGCGCACCGTGCTGCGCGACACGCACGGCGGCGAACTGGAAATCCTCGACTTCGCCCCACGCTGGCGCCAGAACGACCGTTTCTACCGCCCGGTCAGCCTGATCCGCCAGGTGCGTCCGCTGGCTGGCAGCCCGCGCATCACCATACGCGCACGCCCGCTGGCGGACTGGGGCGCGCGCGTTCCGGAATCCACCTGGGGCAGCAACCATGTGCGCTGGGTGCTGCCCGAACACGTGCTGCGGCTGACCACCGACGTGCCGGTGCGCTTCGTGCGCGACGGCCTGCCGTTCGTGCTCAACCATCCCATCCACCTGATCCTGGGCGTGGATGAATCGCTCAACCGTTCGATCAGCGGCTATGTGCAGGAGGCCTTCCAGCGTACCCGCGACTACTGGCGCGAATGGGTGCGCTACCTGTCCATTCCCCTGGAATGGCAGGACGCGGTGATCCGCAGTGCGATCACGCTGAAGCTGTGCCAGTACGAGGACAGCGGCGCGATCATCGCGGCGATGACCACCTCCATTCCTGAAGCCCCCGGCAGCGTGCGCAACTGGGACTACCGCTACTGCTGGCTGCGTGATGCGGCATTCGTGGTGCGGGCGCTGAACCGCCTCGGCGCCACGCGCACGATGGAACAGTTCCTCGGCTACATCTTCAACCTGGCCACCACCGACGGCACGCTGCAGCCGCTGTACGGCATCGGCTTCGAAGCCAAGCTGGACGAGGATGAGGTCCCCAGCCTGTCCGGCTATCGCGGCATGGGCCCGGTACGGCGCGGCAATCTGGCCTGGGTGCAGCGCCAGCACGATGTCTACGGCAGCGTCGTGCTGGCGTCCACGCAGCTGTTCTTCGACCGGCGCCTGCAGGACCCGGGTGATGCGCACACCTTCGCCCGCCTCGAACCCCTCGGCGAGCAGGCCTTCGCCCTGCATGACGTACCCGATGCCGGCCTGTGGGAGTTCCGCGGCCGCACCGAGGTGCACACCTACACCAGCGCGATGTGCTGGGCCGCCTGTGACCGCCTGTGCAAGATCGCCGTACGGCTGAAGCGCGACGACCGCGCCCACTACTGGCGCACACGTGCCGACACCATCCACGCGCGCATCATGGCCGAATCCTGGAGCGAAGAGCTGGGCCACTTCACCGATACCTTCGGTGGCCATCGCCTGGACGCCTCGCTGCTGCTGCTGGCCGACATCGGCTTCATCGACGCGATGGACGCCCGCTTCATCGCCACCGTCGAAGCCATCGGCCGTGACCTCAAGCACGGCAATTCGCTGTACCGCTATGTCGCTCCGGATGACTTCGGTGAGCCGGAAACCAGCTTCACCATCTGCACGTTCTGGTACATCGACGCACTGGCCGCCATCGGGCGCCTGGACGAGGCGCGCGAGATGTTCGAGCTGCTGCTGAAGCAGCGCAATCACCTGGGCCTGCTGTCGGAGGATCTGGCCTTCGACACCGGCGAGGCCTGGGGCAACTTCCCGCAGACCTATTCGCATGTCGGCCTGATCACCGCCGCGATGCGCCTGTCGCGGTCCTGGCAGGAGGCATCGTGAGTCGTCTGGTCGTGGTATCAAATCGTGTGGCCGTGCCCGGCGAGAACCGCGCAGGCGGCCTGGCGGTCGGCCTGCTGGCCGCCCTGAAGGAGCGCGGCGGCCTGTGGTTCGGCTGGAGCGGCAAGACCGTAAAGGAAGGCAGCGGCACGCTGCACCGGCAGAAGGACGGTGACATCGACTACGTCACCATGGACCTGAGCAAGCGCGAGGTCGATGGCTACTACAATGGTTTCGCCAACCGCACGCTGTGGCCATTGCTGCACTTCCGGCTGGACCTGGTCGACTACGACCGCGGCACCCGCGAGACCTATCACAAGGTCAATGCGCTGTTCGCCGACAAGCTCGCGCCATTGCTGCGCGAGGACGACATCGTCTGGATCCACGACTACCACCTGATCCCGCTCGGCGCACTGCTGCGCGAGCGCGGCATCGGCTGCCGCATCGGCTTCTTCCTGCACATCCCGATGCCGTCGGCCGACCTGCTGCAGGCCATGCCCGATCATCTGCGGTTGTTCTCCGCGCTGTACGCCTACGACCTGGTCGGCTTCCAGACCCAGCGCGATGCCGATCGCTTCCAGACCTACCTGCGCCTGTTCGGTGGTGGCCGCGTGCTCGACAACGGTGAGCTGGAAGCACCCGGTGGGCGCCGATTCCGCGCGGCGGCCTTCCCGATCGGCATCGACACCGATCTGATCGCACGCCAGGCCGGCACCGCCGCGACCAAGACCGCAGTGAAGAACCTGCGCAGCAGCCTGCGGGACCGCCAGCTGGCGATCGGCGTGGATCGCCTGGACTACTCCAAGGGCCTGCCCGAACGCTTCCTCGGCTTCGAGCGCTACCTGCAGCGCCACCCGGACCAGCGCGGCTCGCTCACCTACCTGCAGATCGCGCCGGTCTCGCGCGGCGATGTCACCGAGTACCGGCAGCTGCGCAGCCAACTGGAACAGATCGCCGGCCACATCAACGGTGGCCACGCCGAGCCGGACTGGACGCCGCTGCGCTACGTCAACCAGAACTTCACCCATGCCACGCTCACCGGCTTCTACCGGGCGGCGGCGGTCGGCCTGGTCACGCCGCTGCGCGATGGCATGAACCTGGTGGCCAAGGAATACGTGGCCTCGCAGGACCCGGAGGATCCCGGCGTGCTGGTGCTGTCACTGCTGGCTGGCGCCGCCGACGAACTGAAGCAGGCACTGCTGGTGAACCCGCATGATCTGGACGGCGTGGCCGATGCGATCGCCACCGCAGCGACGATGTCGCTGAGCAGGCGCAAGGAACGCTGGCACGCGATGATGGAACATCTGCGCACCTACGACATCAACCACTGGCGCCGCAGCTACCTCGACGCACTCGAAGGCTGAAGAAAAAGGGGACGGAGGGGATTAAGTCGTTTGTGCACAAACGACTTAATCCCCTCCGTCCCCTTTTTCGTCAATCCAGGAACCGCGCGGCCTGTTCCGGTGCGGGTAGATGGCAGGTGTCATGCCGACCGAACCAGCGGTAGCGGTTGCGTGCCAGCGCGCGATACGCCGCATCACGCCAGCGGCGCGGCACGAGCCGCAGCACGCCGGCCACGCGCCAGGCGCCGCCCAGCCCCGCAAATACGCGCAGGATCGCATCGGTATCGGTCCAGGCACCCTGTGCGTCCAGCAGCAGGAACGACATCGGGTCCTGCGGATCCAGCCCGTGCGCGCGCAGCATCGCGCTGCCCTTCTGCCCCTGCATCGCTGCAAAGCGGTAGCGCCCCCTGCGGTCGAAACGCAGCAGGAACCGCACCCAGCGATTGCACAGTGCGCACACGCCATCGAACACGATCACCGCGCTGCCAGCCTCGGCGGCAGCGTCACTGCGGTTCGAGCCAACCTTCATAGCGGATCAGGGCTCCGGCCCAGGGCAGCGTCACATCGACCAGGAAAGTGTAGCGCTCGCCCTGCCAGGCTTCACGGCAGCGCACACCGCCGAACCAACGCGTCGGCAGCGGCAGCAGCCCGAACGCCCAGACCCGGCGCACCGACCAGTCGATACCACCGTCGCGGGCCCGCAGCGCGAACTCGAAGCGCACCGCGCCCAGCTGCTCGCGCAGATGCCCGTCGTGCGCCCACAGCCGCGACACCATTGGCCAGCGCCCGAACCGCCGCGCCCACTGCTCGCCCTGCCGGTAGCGGCTGAACGCCACCTCGGTGGGCAGCGCGTCACCGTCCTGTGGCAACCGCGCCAACGCAGCCAGCAGCGGCACCAGCCAGTGCCGCCCCCTCACGATGCAGGCCTGCCCTGCGTAGCGGCACGGCAACGGCGCGGCATGCAGCGCCTGCACCGGTCCTGCCAGGGTGACGAAGGCCGGCCCCAGCACACGCGCGAACAGCGGCGCAGTCAGGGCGCGATCCAGGCCAGGGTCGCCATGCGCCCGGTGCGACGATCGCGCCGATGCGAATACAGGTCCGGGTCGGCCATCGTCGACACCGTGCCGCCATACACCTGTGCCGGGTCCATCCCCGCAGACTGCAGGCGCTGCCGCGCCAGCGCGAACAGGTCCACCTTCCAGTGTCCGGGGCGGGTCACGACGAACGCCCGCTCAGCAGCGGGATCATGGCCGACGAAGGCGTGATAGACCTCCTCGCCGATCTCATAGTCGGATGGCCCGGCGGCCGGGCCCAACCAGGCCCGCAGCTGCGCCGGCGGCGTCTGCAGGGCGGCTACCGTGGCCTCCAGCATGCCGTCGGCCAGCCCCCGCCAGCCGGCATGGGCCGCGCCCACCTCGCTGCCGTCGGCGGCGGCGAACACCACCGGCAGGCAGTCGGCGGTCAGGATCGCCAGCACCACGCCCGGCACCGAGGTTACCGCCGCGTCGGCCACCGGCTCGCTCGCGCCAGGCGCCGGCGGTGCATCGAAGCGCAGCACGGTGCTGCTGTGCACCTGGCGCAGCCAGTGCGGCGCCGACGGCAGCGCCAGCCCCTGTTGCAGCAGCTGGCGGTTGTGCTCCACGTTGGCCGGGGTATCACCATCGGCCGCGTGCCGGTTGCCCAGATTGAACTGCGCGAACGGTACCGGCGAGATGCCCGCGCCGTGCCGGCGCGTTGTCAGCGCATGGACGCCTGCGGGCGCCGGCCAGTCGGCCTGCAGCAACGGCAGCGCGGCCGCCATCACCAGCGGTCCCGCTCGCGGGCGGCGAAGGCTTCGCTGTCTTCGCGCAGCACCTTCAGCAGGTGCAGCATGTCCTCCGGCACCGGCGCGGTGTTGCGCACCGGTTCACCGGTGATCGGGTGCGTGAACTCCAGGGTCTCGGCGTGCAGGGCCTGGCGCTTGAAGCCGCGCAGCGCGGCCACCAGCTCGTCGCTGGCGCCCTTGGGCAGCTTCAGCGCGCCGCCATACAGCGGGTCGCCGATGATCGGATGGCGCACGTGCGCCATGTGCACGCGGATCTGGTGGGTACGGCCGGTTTCCAGGCGGCACTCCAGCGCGGTGTGTGCCCGGAAGCGCTCGCGCAGGCGGTAGTGGGTCACCGCTTCCTTGCCGTCCTCACGCACCGCCATCTTCAGGCGGTCGCGCGGGTGGCGGTCGATCGGGGCATCGGCAGTACCACCGGCCACCAGCGCGCCCATCACGATGGCCAGGTACTGACGGTGCACGTCACGTGCCGCCAGCTGCTCGACCAGCGCGGTCTGCGCTTCCAGGGTCTTGGCCACCACCATCACGCCGCTGGTGTCCTTGTCCAGGCGGTGCACGATGCCGGCGCGCGGCAGCACCGCCACCGACGGATCGCGGAACAGCAGCGCGTTGACCAGGGTGCCGCTGTGGTTGCCGGCACCCGGATGGACCACCAGGCCCACCGGCTTGTTGATCACCAGCAGGTGCTCGTCCTCGAACAGCACGTCCAGCGGGATGTCCTCCGGCTGGGCGTCGGTCTGGGTTTCCAGCACCGCGTTGAGGGTCACCACCTCGCCGCCACGCAGCGGATCGCGCGGCCGCACCTGGGCACCGTCCAGCAGGACCTCACCGGCCTTGATCCACTCGGTCAACCGCGAGCGCGAGTATTCGGGGAACAGTTCGGCCACGACCGCGTCGAAACGACGGCCGGCAGCGGTGTCGGGGACGATGGCCTGGCGGGCCGATTCAGAGGGTTGTTCAGACATGGCAGGGGGCATTCTTTGAAATTTTGGGGTCCCGGCGGCCGGTTTCAGTCGCTGGACAGGACACTAGGCTATCATCGACCCTTCGTATTCCAGCCGCGTCCCGCCTCGACCCCATGATCCGACGCTCCGCCATGCTCTCCGCGCCCGTCCGCCTCACCGCCCTGCTGCTGGTGCTGGTCATCGCCGCAACCGGCTGCCATCGCGGCGCCAAGAAGGGTGATCGCCCCGATGAAGGCGTGCCGGTCGAACAGCTGTACGAGAAAAGCCACAAGCTGATGCAGGGCGGCAACTGGAGCGGCGCCGAAGCCAGCTTCCGCCGCCTGGTGGCCCAGTATCCGTACGGTCCGTACACCGAGCAGGCGATGATCGAAACCGCCTACGCCCAGTACAAGGCCGGCAAGCACGATGACGCGGTGTCCAGCATCGACCGCTTCATCCGTACCTACCCGACCCACCGCAACATTGCCTATCTGTACTACCTGCGCGGCCTGGCCAACTCCAACCGCAGTACGGTTTTCCTGCGCCGCGTATGGTCGCTGGATGCCAGCCGCCGCGACCTGTCCACGCCGCACCAGGCGTACTCGGATTTCAACATCGTGGTTGATCGTTATCCGAACAGCCGCTACGCCGCCGATGCGCGCCAGCGCATGCTGGAGCTGCGTGACGTGTTCGCCCAGCACGAGCTGGACAACGCGCTGTACTACATGCGCCGCGGCGCCTGGGTGTCAGCCGTGGGCCGCGCCAACTACCTGCTGGAAACCTACCCGCAGAGCGCCTTCCAGTACGACGCCGTGGCCGTGCTGGCCGATTCCTACACCCACCTGGGCAACAAGACCCTGGCCGACGACGCCCGCCGCGTCCTGCAGCTGAACCAGCCGGACCACCCGTGGCTGGAAGGGAAGTGGCCGAAGTACCCGTGGATGATCCGCAAGCTGAACCCGTTCGCCGGCGAGAAGTCCGCCAGCACCGGCCAGCGCAACGCGCGACTGGAAAAGAAGTAAGCGAGGGCCCCGAAAGGGGCCCTTCTTCTTTGTAGAGTCGAGCCATGCTGGACTGCTTTCCTCGTCCGCCTCCCCGCGCCGGGGCGGCACCTAGGAATGCTACGAATCCACGGCGGATGCGACGCCGGTCGCAGCCCGCCCGGGCACGGCCATCCACACTGCAGCGCCACGGCCACACCGGCCATCACGGAGCGCCCCATGGCCCCACTGCCCTGCAGCATCCGCCCTCTGTCCTGCCTCCTCGCCATCGCGCTGCTGGCGCTGACCTCGGCGCCACCGGCCGCCGCACAGGGCGCACCGGGCGATCTGCTGTCCGCAGCCCCCTATCGCGCCACCTGGGTGCCGTCCCAGGCCGCCCAGGCCTACAAACTGCACTACCGCACTCCTGACCACCGCGGGCAGCTGGCCGAAGGCACCGGCCTGCTGTACCTGCCCGCCGGCACGCCGCCCATCGGCGGTTGGCCGGTGGTGTCGTGGGCCCATGGCACCCAGGGCATTGCGGATCGTTGTGCGCCCTCGGTCTCCGGCCCCTACCAACCCGAACGCGACGGGCGCTTTCTTGATCGGTTCCTGGCACAGGGCTATGCAGTGGTCGCCGCGGATTACCAGGGCCTCGGAAGCTCAGGCGACCATGCCTATCTGCATGTGCGCACTGCCGCGCGCAATGCCATCGACATGATCAAGGCCAGCCGCCAGTACCTCGACAACGGGACGCTGTCGCCGCGCTGGGTCTCGGTCGGCCATTCGCAGGGCGGTGCCGCCGCGCTCACGGCGGGCCACATCGCCCCCACCTATGGTGGACCGTCGCTGCAGTACCGCGGCAGCTTCACCACCGGCACGCCCACCGCAGTCGAACTGACCGCACTGGTGATGAAGCCGGACAACCGCACAGCCAATCCGGGCGCGCTCAACGCCTACCACGCGTATCTGCTCGATGGCCTGCTGCAGGTCGCGCCACAGATCGACCGCGTCCTCAGCGAAGAAGGCCGAGCGCGTGTGGCCGTGGCACGCCAGCAGTGCCTGGGCGAACTGGCCGTCACCCTGGACGGCGCCGACACCGGCAGCATGTTCACTGCACCGCTGACCCACGTGCCGGGCATCTGGGCCGTGCTGTACGACTATCTCGGCGTACCGCGCCGCGGCTTCAGCCAACCGCTGATGCTGGGCCATGGCAGCCAGGACCGCGATGTGCCCTACCTGACCACCCTGCTGTACGCCGCTGGCCTGGCCCTGCGAGGCGAGCCGGTCGCGTTCCGGCGCTACCCCGTCGACCACCGGGGCACGCTGGACGCGGCGGCGGCCGATGGCCTGGCGTTCGTACGTGCGCGGTTTGAGGATGGCCACTTCAGCGACGCTGCGGAAACTGCCGGCATCGAACAGCTGCTCGACGAAGCCCGGTAGATCCACGCCGAGCGAGGATGATCTTCGACCATCGTGCGGACCAAGCTCCGCACCCACCGGAGAGAGGCCGACGGGTTGCCGGCCAGCGGCCGGCACTGCCCACCCACCGTTGCCTCAGCCCTTGTAGCCGTTGCTGATCGGATAGCGACGCTCGCGACCGAACGCCCGGCGCGACACCTTCGGCCCCGGCGCGGCCTGGTGCCGCTTCCACTCGCTGATGCGCACCAGGCGCAGCACGCGGTCGACCACCGCTGCGTCGTAGCCGGCGGCCACGATCTCGCCGCGCGACTGCTCCTGGTCGATGTAGCGGTAGAGGATGCCGTCCAGCACGTCATAGGCCGGCAGCGAGTCCTGGTCCAGCTGGTTCTCGCGCAGCTCGGCCGACGGCGGGCGGCTGATCACCGCCGGCGGGATCACCGGTGCGCCGCCCACGGTATTGCGCCATTTGGACAGGCCGAACACCTCGGTCTTGTACAGGTCCTTCAACGGCGCATAGCCACCGCACATGTCGCCGTAGATGGTGGCGTAGCCGACCGCGTACTCGCTCTTGTTGCCGGTGGTCAGCAGCAGGCCGCCGAACTTGTTGGCCAGCGCCATCAGGATCACGCCGCGGCTGCGCGACTGCAGGTTCTCTTCGGTCACGTCCGGCGCGGTGCCTTCGAACATCGGCGCCAGCGATTCCATCAGGCCCTTGAACGCCGGCTCGATCGACACAGCCTCAAGCTTCACCCCCAGCGCCCGGCACTGCTCGGCGGCCAGGTCGTTGGACAGGCCGGCGGTGTAGCGCGACGGCAGGCGCACGGCGGTCACGTTCTCCGCGCCCATCGCATCCACGGCCAATGCCAGCACCAGGGCCGAGTCGATGCCACCGGACAGGCCCAGCCACACCTTCCTGAAACCGTTCTTGCGGCAGTAGTCCTGGATGCCACGGGTCACCGCGCGCCAGGCCAGCGCGTCCATGCTCTCGTCGCCGTCGTCCATCCACACATGCGGCATGAAGCGGCGGGTCTCACCGTCATACTCCACCACCAGCCACTGGTCGACGAAGGCAGCAGCGGCCGGGTGCACCGTGCCATCACCATCCGCCACCACCGAAGCACCGTCGAACACCAGCGCATCCTGGCCGCCCACCACGTTGAGGTAAGCGATGGCCGCCCCGCTCTCGCGGGTACGCGCGGCCAGCACGGCGTCGCGCTGGGCGTGCTTGCCACGCTCGTAGGGCGAAGCATTCGGCACCACCACCAGCTGCGCACCCGCGCGGATGGTGTCGGCCAGCGGCTCGGCAAACCACAGGTCCTCGCAGATCAGCAGGCCGACCGGAATGCCATTGACCTCGAACACGCAGCTGCCACCATCCGGATCGACGTCGAAGTAGCGGCGCTCGTCGAAGACCGCGTAGTTGGGCAGTTCGCGCTTGCGGTAGGTCTGCTCGACCAGGCCGTCACGCAGTACGCTGGCAGCGTTGTAGACCACCGCGCCAGCCGCCTGTGGCCAGCCGACCACGGCGGTGATGCCACGGCAGGCGGTGGCGATGCGGGTCAACGCCTGCTCGCACTCGTACAGGAAACCCGGGCGCAGCAGCAGGTCCTCCGGCGGGTAGCCGCTCACCGCCAGCTCGGGGAACATCACCAGCTCGGCGCCGTACTCATCGCGCGCCTGGCCGATCATCTCGATGATGCGCTCGGTGTTGCCGGCGACGTCGCCGACCGGGAAGTCGAACTGCGCCATCGCGATGCGGATCGAAGCCATGGGAATCCAGCCTGTGGTTGCAATGCCGCCATTGTAGCGCTGCGCCATGCGCACGCCGGGCGCGCTCACTGCGTGGACAGCCCTGGCTCAGTAGATCCACGCCATGCGTGGATGGGGTTGCCGGGATGGCCGGGGCGACAGACGCAGAAAAGCCGCCCGAGGGCGGCTTTTCCAAAGCAAGCCGAGCGTGGGCTCGGCTCTACAGAATCGGCTGCCAGAGGCAGCCGATCTTATTTCACCAGCTTGGCGATGGCAGCGCCCAGGTCGCCCGGCGAGCGGACGGTGACCACGCCAGCGGCTTCCATCGCGGCGAACTTGCCTTCCGCGGTGCCCTTGCCGCCCGAGGCGATCGCGCCCGCGTGGCCCATGCGCTTGCCGGCCGGAGCCGACGCACCGGCGATGAAACCGACGACCGGCTTCTTCACGTGGTTCTTGATGTACTCGGCGCCGGCTTCTTCGGCGTCACCGCCGATTTCGCCGACCATGATGATGCCTTCGGTCTGCGGGTCTTCGTTGAACAGCTTCAGGCAGTCGACGAAGTTCAGGCCGTTGATCGGGTCACCGCCGATGCCGATGCAGGTGGACTGGCCCAGGCCGACTTCGGTGGTCTGCTTGACCGCTTCATAGGTCAGGGTGCCCGAACGCGACACGATGCCGATCTTGCCCGGCTTGTGGATGTGGCCCGGCATGATGCCGATCTTGCACTCGCCCGGGGTGATGACGCCCGGGCAGTTCGGCCCGATCAGCACGGTGTCCGGGTAGGAACGGGTCAGCACGTTCTTGACGCGCAGCATGTCCAGCACCGGGATGCCTTCGGTGATGCAGACGATGACCTTGATGCCGGCAGCCGCAGCTTCCAGGATCGCGTCGGCCGCGAACGGCGGCGGCACGTAGATGACCGACGCGTTGGCGCCGGTGCTCTGCACGGCGTCGGCAACGGTGTTGAAGACCGGCAGGTCGATGTGGGTGGTGCCACCCTTGCCCGGGGTCACGCCGCCAACAACCTGGGTGCCGTACTCGATCATCTGAGTGGCGTGGAAGGTGCCCTGCTGGCCGGTGAAGCCCTGCACGATCACCTTGGTGTTCTTGTTAATCAAAACAGACATGGGAATTTCCTTCGGTGTCGTGGATCAGGCGGCGTTCTTGACCGCTTCAACGACCTTCTTGGCGCCGTCGTTGATGTTGTCAGCCGGGATGATGGCCATGCCGCTGTCACGCAGCAGCTGCTTGCCCTCTTCCACGTTGGTGCCTTCCAGGCGCACCACGACCGGAACCTTGACGCCCACTTCCTTCACGGCGGCGATGATGCCTTCGGCAATCATGTCGCAGCGGACGATGCCGCCGAAGATGTTGACGAAGATGCCTTCAACCTTGTCCGAGGACAGGATCAGCTTGAACGCTTCGATGACGCGCTGCTTGTTCGCACCGCCGCCCACGTCCAGGAAGTTCGCCGGCTCGCCGCCGTTGAGCTTGATCACGTCCATGGTGGCCATGGCCAGGCCGGCACCGTTCACCATGCAGCCGATGTTGCCGTCCATGGTGACGTAGTTGATGTCCAGCTCCGAAGCGGTCACTTCGGTTTCATCTTCCTGGGACTTGTCGCGCATCGCGACCAGTTCCTTGTGGCGGAAGTTGGCGTTGTCGTCGCTGTTGAACTTGCCGTCCAGCGCGTACAGGTTGCCATCGTCCAGGATCGCCAGCGGGTTGATCTCAACCAGCGCCAGGTCCTTCTCGTTGAAGATGCGGTACAGGTTCACCATGATGTTGGCGAACTGGCCGGCCTGCTTGGCGGTCAGGCCCATCTTGAAGCCGATGTCACGGCCGTGGTAACCCTGCACGCCCTCGACGAAGTCCACGTTCAGGGTGTGGATCTTGTCCGGGGTCTCGGCAGCGACCTGCTCGATTTCCATGCCGCCTTCGGAAGAGGCGATGTAGCTGATGGTGCGGGTGCCGCGATCCACCAGGACCGACAGGTACAGCTCCTTGACGATCTCACCGGCGGTGGTCACCAGCACCAGGTTGATCGGCAGCTCGACGCCGGCGGTCTGGTAGGTGGCCATCTTGGTGCCGAGCATCTTGGCCGCTGCGGCCTTCACGTCGTCGACGGTCTTGCAGAACTTGACGCCGCCAGCCTTGCCGCGGCCGCCAGCGTGGATCTGCGCCTTGACCATCCAGGGGCCCTGGCCCAGCGACTGGGCGACTTCAACCGCCTCGTCCGGGGTCGCCGCGACCTTGCCGGCCGGGACCGGGATGCCGTATTCGGCAAGCAGTTGTTTTGCCTGGTATTCGTGGAAATTCATGCGTCACCGTGGGAATAGGAACGACCGCACGCAATTCCTCAGGGCCCCCTCAAAGAGGCACCGGCACGGACCGCGGCGGGCCCACTATTGTGGCCGAGCCGGCGCCGGGGCGCAAAGAAGTCTGTACAAAACGCCAGACCCGGCCAGATTTCCGCCGTCATTCAGGCAGTTGCGCCCGGGGGCCGGCTGGCCAGCGGTATCCATCCCGGGTCAAATGCGCGATCCGGGCCGCGCCGGCGGCGCCCTGCCGGGGGCCCTATACTGGTCAACCAGGGTGTGTAGCGTCGGGGGTGCTCGACGGCTTCCACCGCAGGCCACATCGAAGCGACGTACCGCCCGGCCTCAGGGGACGCCGGGCAGGCCCGCCGCAGATTCCAGACCCAGGCAGCCAGAAGGGGAGTTCCGGCGTGTCACCCAGTGCTTCATTGATCGACCGCATCGAATCGATTCCGCGGCGTGAGCTGTATTTCTTCGCGCTGTACCGGGTGCTGATCGCCTCGGTCATCGCCGCCCTGCTCTACAGCCCCTTGTCGGCCATGGTCGGCGAAGCCCACCACCCGCGGCTGGCCGACACCGTCGCCGCCATCTACCTGGTGCTGTCGCTGCTGGCGCTGGTGATCGGCCGCAACGAACGCTGGCTGCGCCCGATCGTGGTCAGCGGCGTGCTGGTGGACATCGTCGCCGCCACCCTGCTGTCACATGCCCTGCCCGGTGCCAGCGCCGGCATTTCGATGTCGCTGCTGTTCAACATCGCCGCCGCCGCCACCCTGCTGCCGCTCAGCCTGGGGCTGGGCCTGGCACTGGCCGCCAGCCTCGCCACCGGCGTCGAATACACCTGGAAGCTGCTGGAAGGCGGCGACCCCACCCGCACCCTGGCCGAACTGGCGATGTTCGCCACCAGCTACCTGGCGCTGGCCTTCATCAGTTACCAGGTCGGCAGCCGCGCGCGCCGCAACCAGCAGCTGGCCAACCAGCGCGGCGACGAAGTAGCCAACCTGTTCCAGATCAACGAGCTGATCATCCGCCGCATGCGCACCGGCGTGCTGGTGGTCGACGCCGACAACCGTGTCACCCTGGCCAACGAGGCCGCCTCGATGCTGCTCGGTGACAGCGACGGCAGCGGCGAAAGCGGCCGCCTGGACCTGGCCAGCGCCGCCCCGGAACTCGCCCGTCGCCTGCAGCGCTGGCGCAACGGCTGGGCCCAGGACGAACTGCCGCTGCAGCTCAACCCCGACCAGCCCGAAGTGCAGCCCCGCTTTGCGCGCCTGCTGGCCGGCAGCGAGCTGGCCCTGGTGTTCCTGGACGACTCCAGCGTGGTCTCGCGCCGTGCCGAATCGCTCACCCTGTCAGCAATGGGGCGCTTCTCGGCCAGCCTCGCCCACGAGATCCGCAACCCGCTGGCCGCGATCAACTACGCGGTGCAGCTGCTGGAGGAAGGCACCGGCTTCAACGAAAGCGACCGCCGCCTGCTGCAGATCATCCGCCAGCAGTGCCAGCGCACCAACGGCATCGTCGAAAGCGTGCTGGGCCTGGCCCGGCGCGAGCGCGCCACGCCCGAAAACGTCGACCTGGCCGCCTTCGTGCGCCGCTTCGTGCTGGAGTACAAACAGGGCCAGACGCTGGAGACCGACAGCATCGAACCGATCATCAGCGAGATCTCGGTGATGGCCCAGGTCGACACCAAACACCTCTACCAGGTGCTGACCGTACTGGTGCACAACGCCCTGAAATACGGCCGTATCGGCCAGCAGCCGGCCCGCGTGCGCCTGCGCGTGGCGCAGCACGAACGCAGCGCAGTGATCGACGTGATGGATCGCGGCCCCGGTATTCCCGAGACCGTGGCCGCGCAGTTGTTCCGGCCGTTTTTCACCACCTCCGAGCACGGCACCGGGCTGGGCCTGTACATCGCCCGCGAGCTGTGCCGGGCCAACCAGGCACGGCTGGACTACATCCCGGTACCCGCCGGCGGCTCCTGCTTCCGCCTGGTGTTGCCCGGCCCGCATACGCTGTTGCCCACCTGATCTCGATTCTGTGCGTCAAACATTTGTCGCTTCCAGCCCCCTCGTTTATCTTTCACGCCCATGAACGAAACCCGCAGCGCCCTCGTCGTCGACGACGAACGCGACATCCGCGAACTGCTGGTACTGACGCTCGGCCGCATGGGGCTGCGCATCAGTACCGCAGCCAACCTTGCCGAAGCGCGCGAACTGCTGGCCAGCAATCCGTACGACCTGTGCATCACCGACATGCGCCTGCCGGACGGCAACGGCATCGAGCTGGTCAGCGAGATCGCCCAGCACTACCCGCGCACGCCGGTGGCGATGATCACTGCCTTCGGCAGCATGGACCTGGCGGTGGAAGCGCTGAAGGCCGGCGCCTTCGATTTCGTCAGCAAGCCGGTGGACATCGCCGTGCTGCGTGGCCTGGTCAAGCACGCGCTGGAACTGAACAACACCGAGCGCCCTGCACCCGGCCCTGCCGCCGAACAGGGCGCACGCCTGCTTGGCGACTCGCCGGCCATGGACGTGCTGCGTACCACCATCGGCAAGGTCGCGCGCAGCCAGGCGCCGGTCTACATCCTCGGTGAATCCGGCGTGGGCAAGGAACTGGTCGCACGCACCATCCACGCCCAGGGCGCCCGCGCGGCCGGCCCGTTCGTACCGGTCAACTGCGGCGCCATTCCCGGCGAGCTGATGGAGAGCGAATTCTTCGGCCACCGCAAGGGCAGCTTCAGCGGCGCCCACGCCGACAAGCCCGGGCTGTTCCAGGCCGCCCATGGCGGCACCCTGTTCCTGGACGAAGTGGCCGAGCTGCCCCTGCAGATGCAGGTGAAGCTGCTGCGCGCGATCCAGGAAAAGTCGGTGCGCGCGGTCGGCGCCGCCAACGAGGAGCCGGTGGACGTGCGCATCCTCTCGGCCACCCACAAGGACCTGGCCGAGCTGGTCGAGGACGGGCGCTTCCGCCACGACCTGTACTACCGCATCAACGTGATCGAACTGAGGGTGCCGCCGCTGCGCGAGCGTCGCCAGGACCTGCCGGAACTGGCCGCGTCGGTGCTGGCACGGCTGGCCCGCAGCCACGGCCGCCCGACGCCGTTGCTGGCGCCGTCGGCATTGGATGCACTGGCCCAGTACGCCTTCCCCGGCAACGTGCGCGAACTGGAGAACATCCTGGAACGCGCGCTGGCCCTGGCCGAAGAAGACCGCATCGGCGCCGACGACCTGCGCCTGCCGCAGCATGCCCCGCGCACGCCCGGCAGCGCAGCACACGCCGAAGCCGTGGTGGACCTGCAGCCCGGCAGCGCCGCCCTGCCCTCGTACATCGAACAGCTCGAACGCAGCGCCATCCAGCGCGCGCTGGAAGAGAACCGCTGGAACAAGACCCGCACCGCCGCGCAGTTGGGGATTACCTTCCGCGCGCTGCGCTACAAGCTGAAGAAGCTGGGGATGGAGTAGAGCCGAGCCCATGCCCGGCTGCGCGGTGGTCGGGACCGCGCCATCCACGCATGGCGTGGATCTATTATGGGACCCGTGGCCGATCATCCACGCATGGCGTGGATCTACTGTAGAGCCGAGCCCACGCTCGGCTGCTCTTCGGTACCTCAGCCGAGCATGGGCTCGGCTCTACCTCAGTCCTTGGTAACGCGGTTGATCTCGGCCAGGCTGGTAATGCCCGCAGCAGCCTTCTTCAACGCCGACTGGCGCAGATCGTTCACCCCGATCTGCTGCGCGGCCTCGGCAATCTGCAACGCATTGCCGCCAGCCAACACGATCGTGGCGATCTCGTCGGTCATCGGCATCACCTGGTAGATACCGGTACGGCCCTTGTAGCCCTCGGTGCACTCATCGCAGCCGACCGCCTCGTACAGCTCGATACCCGCGTCCAGCTGCGCCTGGGTGAAGCCTTCGGCCAGCAGCGCATGCTCGGGCAGATTGGCCGGGCGCTTGCAGTTGTTGCACAGCCGGCGCGCCAGGCGCTGGGCGATCACCAGCGTCACCGAGCTGGTGATGTTGTACGGCGCGATGCCCATGTTCATCAGGCGCGCGATGGTCTGCGGCGCATCGTTGGTGTGCAGCGTGGACAGCACCATGTGGCCGGTCTGCGCCGCCTTGATCGCGATCTCGGCCGTCTCAAGGTCGCGGATTTCGCCGACCATGATGATGTCCGGATCCTGTCGCAGGAACGAGCGCAGTGCCGCGGCAAAGGTCATGCCGCGCTTGTTGTTCTGCTGCACCTGGTTGACGCCGGGCAGGCGGATTTCCACCGGGTCTTCGGCGGTGGAGATGTTGCGCGTCTCGTCGTTGAGGATGCCCAGCGCGGTGTACAGCGACACCGTCTTGCCCGAACCGGTCGGGCCGGTCACCAGCACCATGCCGTACGGCTTGTGGATGGCCTCCAGGAACAGCTTCTGCTGGTCCGGTTCGTAACCCAGCTTGTCGATGCCCAGCTTGGCCGCGCTGCCGTCGAGGATACGCAGCACCACCTTCTCGCCGAACAGGGTCGGCAGCGTGCTCACGCGGAAGTCGATCTGCTTGGTCTTGGACAGATTGAGCTTGATGCGTCCGTCCTGCGGCACGCGCTTCTCGGCGATGTCCAGCTGCGCCATCACCTTCAGGCGCGCGGCAATGCGCTGGTTCAACTTCACCGGCGCGCGCGCGACCATCTTCAGCAGGCCATCGATGCGCAGGCGCACGCGGTAGTCGTCTTCATAGGGCTCGAAGTGGATGTCCGAGGCGCCCTTGCGGATCGCGTCCACCAGCACCTTGTTGACGAACTTCACCACCGGGGTGTCGTCGCCCTTGGCATCGATGCCGGCGTCGCCGCCCCCGGAAATGTCCTCGTCACCGCCGGACACATCCAGGTTACCAATGCCATCGTCGTCACCACCGAGCGCGTCGCCCAGCGTGTCATGGCTGGCATGCCACTGCTCGAGCGTGCGGCGGATCTGGTCTTCATCCACCAGGATCGGTTCCACCACCAGATTGGTGTGGAACTTGATCTCGTCCAGCGAATGGGTCGGGTTGCTGGTACCCACGAACAGCTTGCCGCCGCGCTTGAACAGCGGCAGCACGTTGTGCTTGCGCAGCAGCTCTTCGCTGACCAGGCTCATCGCGTTCTGGCTGGCGTCGAACGTGGACACGTCGAACAGCGGCATGCCGAACTCGACCGCATTGGCGGCCGCCAACTGGGCCGCCCCAACCACCTTGTTCTGCGCGAACCAGGTCGGCAGCGGCTGGCGGGCCGCAGCGGCCTTGGCCATGGCGTCGCGGGCGGAAGCCTCGTCCAGCGCACCATCCTGGACCAGGCGACGGGCCAGGCCGGTGATGCCGACGAGATTGGCGGTGGTTACGGCGTTCATATGAATCCTTGGCTCATCATGGGTCAGGCAGTGCGGCGCGCCTTCCAGGGGCACCGCACAGGGCAGCAGAACCTGCCGCGACCCGCTGGCCGACGACGACGCCAATCCTTCAGCATGACTGCCTCGCCCGGCACTCCCAGTCCGGCAGGCACGATCCTGACTCCCCCCCGGATGATAGCCCCGTCAACGGCCCGCCAACATCCCATTGGCAAGCCGAAGTGTGATCAACAGCCGGTTGGGCGATAGCGCGCTTCGAAGGCGCTGCCGTCGCAGGTCCAGGTGCCGTCGGCTGCGCGGCGGAGGATGAGGTCTTTGCCGGTGATCGCCGGGCCACCAATGACGGTACAGCCTATGCTGGCCACGCCACTGGCTGCCAACTCTGCCGATACAACCGAGCAGCGTGCAGTAGGCCTCAAGCCTATATAGGTCGCGTCAATCAACGAACTATCGCGACTATCCTGAACTGTCGTTTCAATTGTCGTCTTGCCCGGTCGGATATCGGCAAAGGCTGCCGACAACTGCGTCTTCGCGACATAGTCCTGATAGATCGGCAATGCAATTGCCGCAATGATCGCAATGATCGCCACGACGATCATCAGCTCAATCAGAGAAAACCCACGCTCCCGGCTCATATGGAACACTCCCCAATGGTTCCAGACCTGCTCCAGCAAATCTGACTGCCCAGGCAATCAGCCCCAAAAAAGAGGCCCCGACGAGCGGGGCCTCTGATCAACCGATGCAGGTCACATTAGCCAGTGACGCAGCCGCTCGGGATGTACTTCTTGTCCGCTGCGGTGATATCGGTCTTGCAAGCCCAGGTGCCATCAGCGGCACGTTCCACACGGATCTTCTTGCCGATGATCTTGGTGTTGCCCTTCAGGGTGCACTCGATCGAGCCCGTCGCGCTCAGGGCGGTGATCGGCGAGATGGTGCAACGGTCAGAGTCCTTCAGACCCAGTTCGGCGATGTCGGCGACGGTGGTCTTGCCTTCGTTCAGGGCAACTTCGTACTGGGTCTTGCCGGGGGTGATTTCAGCCAGGCCAGCAGTCACCTGCGACTTGGCCACGTAGTCCTGGTACATCGGCAGGGCGATGGCGGCCAGGATGGCGATGATCGCAACGACGATCATCAGTTCGATAAGGGTGAAGCCCTTCTGGTTCTTCATTTTGGTACATCCCCAAGATAAGTGGTGGTTGATTTCAGAGCACAGGATCGGTCTGGCCGGCGGCCAGCTGAGCGGGTCCTGCCCCCTGCGGGTGGATCAACGCAGGTTGCGTGCCAACCCCGGCACGCCTCCCCCTGGATTTCCCCGCGCCCATGATGGCAGCTATTTCACGGATGGGAACCCCCCGCATGCGAATCTGCGATGGACGCGGCAATGTGACGCAGTGCGTCACCTTTGGTCGGCACCTGGCACGAATTCGCATCATGGGCCCCTTGGCAACTGCCCAGACGGGCATGAACCCGCTACCATCAGGGGCTAGATGCCCGCCTGGGGATGGCGGGTCTTGGGGAGCCGATATGTCTGTCAGTCGCAGTGCGATCAAGAAGGAGCCCGTGGCGCGCAGCACCACGGAGCTGCAGCCGTTTGTCTGGGTGGGGACCGACAAGCGGGGCGTGAAGATGAAAGGCGAGCAGGCCGCAAAGAATGCGAACCTGCTGCGGGCTGAGTTGCGCCGGCAAGGCATTACGCCAGGCACGGTCAAGCTCAAGCCCAAACCGTTGTTCGGTGGCTCCGGCAGCCGAATCTCGCCGAAGGACATCGCTTTCTTCAGCCGGCAGATGGCCACCATGATGAAGTCCGGTGTGCCTATCGTCAGTTCGCTAGAAATCATTGCCAGCGGGCACAAGAACCCGCGCATGAAGAAAATGGTGGATGGCCTGCGCACCGATATCGAGGGCGGATCATCGCTCTACGAAGCGGTCAGCAAGTATCCGGTGCAGTTCGACGAGCTCTACCGCAATCTGGTCAAGGCGGGCGAGGGTGCCGGCGTTCTGGAAACAGTGCTGGACACTGTCGCCAACTATAAAGAGAACATTGAAGCCCTGAAGGGCAAGATCAAGAAGGCAATGTTCTATCCCGCCATGGTGCTGGCAGTTGCCCTGCTGGTCAGTGGCATCCTGCTGGTCTGGGTGGTTCCTCAGTTCGAAGATGTATTCAAGGGTTTTGGCGCGGACCTGCCCGCGTTCACCCAGATGATCGTCAATCTGTCCCGCTTCATGGTCTCGTGGTGGTGGCTGATCCTGCTGGTCATCATCGGATCAATCGTCGGCTTCATTGCCGCATATAAACGGTCGCCGAAGATGCAGCACAGCATGGACCGGCTGGTCCTGAAGCTGCCGGTCATCGGGCAGATCATGCACAACAGCTCGATCGCCCGCTTCGCCCGTACCACCGCTGTCACCTTCAAGGCCGGCGTACCTTTGGTGGAGGCCCTGGGCATCGTGGCCGGCGCCACCGGCAATACGGTTTACGAGCATGCCGTATTGCGCATGCGTGATGACGTATCGGTCGGTTACCCGGTCAACATGGCCATGAAGCAGACCGCCCTGTTCCCGCACATGGTCATCCAGATGACCGGCATCGGCGAAGAGGCCGGTGCCCTGGACGCCATGCTGTTCAAGGTGGCCGAGTACTATGAGCAGGAGGTCAACAATGCCGTTGACGCCCTGAGCAGCCTGCTGGAGCCGATCATCATGGTGATCATTGGTACCATCGTCGGCGGCATGGTCATCGGCATGTACCTGCCGATCTTCAAGCTCGCTTCCGTCGTCGGATAATCAATACATGGCATTTCTAGACCAGCATCCCGGCCTCGGCTACCCCGCCGCGGCCGCCCTGGGGCTGCTGCTGGGCAGTTTCCTCAACGTCGTCATCCTGCGCCTGCCCAAGCGGCTGGAGTGGCAGTGGAAGCGTGATGCGCGCGAGGTCCTGGAGGAACCGGACTTCTACGAGCCCCCACCACCGGGGATCGTGGTCGAGCCCTCGCACTGCCCGCACTGCAAGCACAAGCTGAGCTGGTACGAGAACATCCCGCTGTTCAGCTGGCTCATCCAGGGCGGCAAGTGCCGCCACTGCAAGGCGCCGATCTCGCTGCAGTATCCGCTGGTCGAGGCCCTGACCTCGGTGCTCGTGCTGGCCTGCGTCTGGCAGTTCGGCTTCGGCTGGCAGGGCTTCGGCGCCATCGTGCTGACCTGCTTCCTGATCGCCCTGTCCGGCATCGACCTGCGCACCCAGCTCCTACCCGACCAGCTGACCCTGCCCCTGATGTGGCTGGGCCTGATAGGCAACATCGACAACCTGTACATGCCGGCCAAGCCTGCATTGGTCGGCGCGGCGGTGGGTTACCTGTCGCTGTGGATGGTCTGGTGGCTGTTCAAGCAGCTGACCGGCAAGGAAGGCATGGGCCACGGCGATTTCAAGCTGCTGGCCGCCCTCGGCGCCTGGTGCGGGCTGAAGGGCATCCTGCCGATCATTCTGCTGTCGTCGGTGCTGGGCGCCATCATCGGTTCGATCTGGCTGTACACCCGGGGCCGTGACCGCGCCACGCCGATTCCGTTCGGCCCCTACCTGGCCATCGCAGGCTGGCTGTACTTCATGTGGGGCGCGCCCGTGGTCGAGCAGTACCTGGTGTTGAGCGGACTGCGCTGAGGGGAATCCCCATGAGCCGGTATGTAGTGGGCCTGACCGGCGGCATTGCCGCCGGCAAGAGCGAGGTGACCCGGCGCTTCGAGGCGCTGGGCATCGTGGTGGCCGACGCCGATCTGGCCGCCCGCGCGGTGGTCGCTGCCGGCAGCCCCGCCCTGAACCGCATCGCCGAGCGTTTCGGCGCCGACATGCTGCAGGCGGATGGCAGCCTGGACCGGGCGCGCCTGCGTGCCCACGTATTTGCCGACCCGGCCGAGCGGGCGGCACTGGAAGCGATCACCCACCCGGCCATCCGCCTGCTGATGCAACAGCAGTGCGAGCAGGCAACCAGCCCCTATGCGATTGCCGCCATTCCGCTACTGACCGAGGTCGGTGGGCGGACCGCCTACCCGTGGCTGGACCGGGTGCTGCTGGTGGATGCACCCGAAGCCGTGCAGCACGCCCGGCTGATGCAGCGCGACGGCATCGACGCCGCACTGGCCGACAAGATGATCGCCGCCCAGGCCAGCCGCACGCAGCGGTTGGCACTGGCCGATGATGTGGTGGTCAACGATGGCCACCCGGAAGACCTGCAGGCGCAGGTGGAAGCGCTGCATGAGCGCTATTTGGATTTGGCTGGGGGCTGAGCCGTCCGCATTGCGCGGAAGCGCTTTCACACACAACTTGGATCTCCTGAGATATTTCATCCACTCATCTCGATCGGCCTCGGCGTCCCTTTTTCCGCCTACGCCTTTCCGCAGATCCTTTTCCGTGCCAAACCACAATGGAAACAAAAATGAACATCACTCCCGCAACAATCCAGGAAAAGCCCATCAATTTGTTATAGATCGACTGGCCGAACAAACGAATCAAGGCGCTATACAGACCACAGTTCGCTCGGCAAGGCCCTGTCCCAATCAATGCATCGTCCATGACTGCAACGCCATAGACGACCATCAATAGACCCACAAGAAAGCCGAATATCCGCAGGACCACCACTTATCTGCGCCCCTTCCAATTGATTAACGTGTCGCGCACTATCTCAATGATATCGGCAGACTCGACCTCGGGCCTTGATAGAAGTGGCGGATACGGATTTGTATAGTAGGCGCTCGCACAAGAGCAGCCGCGCGCATGAACCTGCGCCACAGTTGGATCAGACGGAAATCCGCCCACCATTACGTCGCCACTGGTACAGCGGTCCTGAGATGCCCTGCAAATTTCAACGGCACAATACTGGGTGTAGTCATGCTCACTCACAAGACTTGCCGCGTTCTCCAATGACCCCACGTCCTCAGGCGAAAGCCCCCGTGAATAGATGGGCGAGGAGAGTGAGTTCGATTGAACCGCTCTTACTTGCGCACGAAGCGCCCGCCTTCTCTGTGCTGAGTTCCCGCCCCCATGTCTATTCATGTTCGGCGGGACTCCGCCTCTCAGCCCCAGTGGGTCCACTAGTGACAACGGATCTCCTTCGACATAGGAAAACGTTGACAACCCACCCCATAGTCCAATGGGATCACTCTGCAGATATCGTCCCGTCTCAGAATCATAGTCGCGGCGGTAGTTGTAGAAGAGTCCATTTGCATCCGTGGTCTGTTGCCCAGGAAAGCGCAGCGCCAGCTCGAACGCCACACCGTCTCCGTCCGGATCGGCATTCGGAATCTGGTTGCCGAACACTTCACTCTTACTGCTCCACTCCCAGATCGCCGAATCGCGCGCCGGGTCGATTACCACGCGCGGCGTGCCCAGATGATCCGGCTGGACGTAGGCCAGGTCCGGCACGCCGGTAGCCGGCATGCTGATCAGCGCCACCGGATAGTTTTCCAGCCAGATGGCTTGCTGCTGTGCCTGGCCCGTGGCCGAATAGTTGCCCAGCCACTTCCCCGCTTCGTCATACAGGGTGATCTGAGCAGCGCCACCGGCTGGGGTGCGCAGCACGCGCTCACCGCGATGGTTATAACCGTAGCTTTCCAGTACGGCATCGTCCTGCTTCACCGCATTCATGCGGTTGGCATCGTTGTAGGTGAACATCTTGCTGCCGATGCTGGTGGTGTTACCCGCTGCGTCATGGCTACGTGCCTCGCCATCCACCGCGGTCAACCGGTGGCTGGTTGCTGGATAGGTGTAGCTGGCGGTGCCTGCCGAGGTGGTCAGCGCGGTCCGATTACCGGTGGCGTCATAGGCATAGGTTTCAATCGGCGTGCCGGTTGCACCATCCCGGGTCTGAGTCAGGCGGCCCAGCGCATCGTAGCCATATCGCGCCAGCCTGGTCGTCCCGGTGCCGTCCTTGACTTCAACAATATTCCCATCCGCGTCGTAGCCGAATCCGATGGACAAGCCTCCGGGCGCCGCGTCATACACCCGAGTCGGACGGTAATCGGCATCCAACTCCCGAAGCAGATGGCGGCCGTTACCGTACGCCCAACCCGTCATCGGGCCAAACGGTGCGTACGTGATGTTGGTAACGACCACCTTCCGAGCCTGCCCTGGAAGCGTCAGTCCTACCTCACTGGCACGGCCCAGATTGTCGTAGGCATAGTCGGTGATACTGCCATCCGGATAGGTCAACCGCTCCAGCCTCCCCGCCTTGGTGTAGGAGTAGCGCAGAGTCAAACCAACCCCATCGACCGTCTGTACCTTGCGTACCAACTGACCGAAACGGTCATAGCAGTATGCCGTACTGCCACCCGCATGCAGCACCTGACCCACGCGCCCCTCGCCGAAGCGCTCACCAGCCGGGCAGACCGCAGGGGCAGCATCATAGGCGTAGACCACATCAAGATTCGGGTCCGCATAAGTGATGCTCTTGAGGCGATTGATCACATCGTAGCTGTAGGACGCTTTCACACCACGCGCATCAGTGCGCGTGGTGCGGTTGCCCATGGCATCCACCGTAAAGGCATCAGTGCCAGTATCCGGGCTGAGCTGGCCTTGAGGAGTGCCAAATCCATCGTATACGTACCGTGTCGCAAGCCCCTTGGGATCGACGACCTGCTCTACCTGCCCGTTGGCGGAATAGGCATAGCGGACTTCGGCATTGATCCCACCCGCGTCTTGAATCTGCACTTTGGGGCGATCTGCACCATCGTAGGTACTCATTGAGATGACACCCAGCGGACTCTCGGTCTCCAGCACGTTGCCATTGGCATCATGACGGAAGAGGAAAGGCTGTCCGTCAGCACCCGCCTGTCGGGTCATCTGGCTATGGGTGTCGAACTGACGATCCCCGAACCGCTTCAACGCACCACTACTGTCCCGGACCTCTTCGCGGATACGGTTGCCTGCAGCATCCAAGGTATACGAAACACGATTGCCAGCGGCATCCTCGATGGCCACCAGTCGATCGGCCGTGTCATAGACCATGCGAACCCACACACCATCTGGCCCGGTGACACGAGTCCGCTTGCCAGTAGAGCTGTACTCGTAAAGGCTGATGCGATCATTGGCCGGCACATCGCCCTTGAGCGCCTCCGTCAGAACGCGCCCCATCGAATCGAACAACCGCTCGACTACGGAACCATCGATGCCACGGATCTGAACCGGGTTACCGAGCGCGTCATACTCCAGCAACTCGGTGCGCTGACCCAACGCATTGACGATTGCCCGCAGGTCGCCCTTGCGATGGGAACATGCGCCCCCTGCGTCACAGCCCGGATCATTTGCGCCGAAGTACTCAAACTGCGTGACATTGCCCGCCGGATCCTTGATCGAGCGCTGAAGGCCCACGAGGGGGCATAGCATTGCATTGGCGGCCACATCTGCATCCGTGCAATACGCACGTGCCGTCTGCCGGACATTGCCAGGCGCAACGGGTAGGGAGCCACACACGTAATCCGTGCTCTGCGTTGCATCGTACTGGCATGAATAGAGAGCACGCCCCGCTGTATCCAGCACTTCTCTATCAAGCGAAACGAGCTGTTCATCGCCAGCGTTCTTCTGGCTCACACGTTGTTCAATCACCCTGTTGCCCGAATCACGGACCGTCCGCGTCACCCGCCCCAATGATTCCTCTGTCGTCGTCAGCACCTGCGAAACCGGGCCGCTGCTGGAGTCGGCGTAGGCGTACGAAGTGCGATTCCCCAGCGCGTCCTGCGTATAGGAGGGGCGGCCATATGGCGTGAAACCGAACGACTTGCTCCCCTTGGAATCTGTGGTTTGGGTGATCTGCCGGAACTTCTCACCGCCAATGAAGTTCTGACGTACCTCACCCAAGCTGTTCACGGTCGTCGCCGAGCCATCATTGTTGTAGCTGATGGTGATGGCATCCACAGACTGCCCCGCCGACCAGAGATGGCTCCCCGTGACCTTGGCCTTCTCGTTGTACGAGAACGTTGCGTGACGCGCGCCGCCTTCGACGATGCCAGTCAACAGGTTACGCCCCGCCGCCGGGGCGAGCCCAGGCTCCGCGTACAGATATTGTCGAGAGGTGCCATCGGGCCTCACGACCCTTGTGAGGTTATCGAAGTCATCGTAGGTGTATGAAGCCGCTGAGCCGTCGGGGAGCGTAATTGAGATCAGCCTGCCACGTTCGTAGGCGAAGACCAGCGACCGGCCCAACCCATCAACGGCTCGCTGCAGCCTGCCATTCACATCGTAGCTGAGCGACACTCCGTTCTTTGGATCCGGGTCGCCGATCGCAATCAAACGCCCCTGCGCGGTGAAGCGCCGCGTTGAACCTGACTCCTCAACGAGCTCGAATTCACCGCCAGGGAGCTTCTTGAGCGTCTCCGCAGAAGCGCGCTCACCACGTCCGGATGAGTAGGCTTCCAGATAGCCTCGCTCCGTGAAGCGTCCCTCCCCATAGGAGGACGTGAATGAACCCATATAGGAATGCGACCAGTTGGTACCCACATCTGGCGAAATTTGAATCTGCCCCAGCGAGTGATAGGAGCGAACGAAGTCCTTCCCGGCAAACTGGAAGTCCACCTCAAATCGCGCCTTATCACCCGTTGCAGGAAAACAGGGATTGCAGTTGCCTGGAGTCGACTCAGTCTGAGTGACGTTGTAGATGTAGATGGATTCATGTGCATCAACGGCCCGGCATACATTTGGCCAATCAATGAGCGTTGAATTCGGATTGTACTGAGGATGCCCACCATCGATGACCCGATAGCCAACTGGACAGTCAAAGTACTGAAATCTCCCGATACTGTTCTTCCTCTGATCAGGCACTCCAGTACCCCAGCCAGGACAGTAGACCTCATAGTGCAGTTCACGCGGGCTGGCGAGAGAGTAAAAAACTGCAGTCCCGTAGCCGTAGTGGGACGTTATGCTCGAGTACGGTTGCAGGTGTTCGCCTGACACTCCACGACTGACATGCGTACACTCCGGGAACAGTGACTGCATATATGCCATATAGCCACTGACCATCTCGTCTTCACTCTTGCAGTGGCTTTTTCCATGCCCTGCGGCGGCAGCTTGGCAGTAGCCCAGCTCTGGGCCGTCATTGCCCAGACCATAGCCAGGCTCGTACCAAACTTCAGGCTGCCGATCAGGTGCTTGGTAGAGAATTCTAAGCACATCACCAGTGGCGGGAGACCAACTGTCCCGAATGGTCCTTTCTTTGCGAAGTGCACTTCCGTACCGCGACTTCGACCGCATCAGAGACTCCGCTGCACCAATGTTGTCGAAGCAGCTCCCCTGATAACAGTACCTGGTTTCGGAAGGCGGCGTCTGCGCAAATGCGGCCCCGACAAACAGCATTACGCCAAAGCAGACGAAACTGCACAACGAAAAATAGAATCTGAACATACGCTCCAATCCCTGGATTAAACAGGCCTGTAGAAATACCAAATTCGTGCGATTGAGCTGGCCGTAGTGCAACTTGCGTCCCAACTGCTACCTCGGCCCCAGATGCCGACGGCCTTTCTGGACGTAGCAAGAGCGTAACGCGTCCGGAGGCCGTTCCCCCAACTTATACGTACCAGATCTCAACCGCCCAGCCCAGCCGCGCGCAGCGCTTGGCACTGGCCGATGATGTGGTGGTCAACGATGGCCACCCGGAAGACCTGCAGGCGCAGGTGGAAGCGCTGCATGAGCGGTACCTGGGGTTGGCTGGGAGTTGAGGCCGGGTTGCCGGCCAGCGGCCGGCACTACCGGAGCGACTCCACGCACGGCGGTGATCTACCGGGCGCCAGCGTGGAACTGCTGTAGAGCCGAGCCCATGCTCGGCTGCGATCATCAAGCCGAGCATGGGCCCGGCTCTACAAAGTGTTCTGCATCCACGCCTGGCGTGGATCTACTCCAACTGCAGGCGGGCATAGCGGGCCAGTTCTCGTGCGCCAAGCAGCAATCCATCTACGACATCCGGGCTGAGCTGCTGGTGGGCACCGCCCTGCTCGCGGGCGGCTTCGGCGGCGTGCAGCACCTGCATGAGTGCATTCAAGCCGGCCAGGGTGCGGCTGAGGCCGGCCATGGTGGCCGCCTGTGCCGGGCTCAGTCCCTCCGCTTCCAGCCGTCGGCCGTCTGCTGCATCGCGCCCGTCCATGCGGGCAAGCAGCGCAGGCAGCAGATCCTTCGGATCATCGAGCAGGGTTTCGATGCGCGCGGCGACGTCGGCCGGCAGCAGGTCAGCGGCTTCGCCGATCAGTGCGTACAGTTGGGGGAACACGGGGCGTGCGGACATGGTGGATCTCCTCGCAGTCGGCGAGCCACCTGCGGATGCAAGGTGGCGGACGGTGCGGGTTGGCGTACCGGAGACCCAACAACTCAAGCGCGAGGAAAAAGACTCCAGCGGATTCTGATGAATCCCCACGCACCATCCGCCGAAACAAGGCAGCCGATGCATTTTCCATGATGAGCCGCAGCACACCCGGAGCGCTTGAGTTGAAGGTTTTTTTCAGGACGCCAATCCCGGCCAGGGCACCTGCCCTGGCCGCTCCATCTGGCCATCACGTAGCGCTGTGATCTGTAAGGAAATTCTCAAGCCGCCGCTGAGGGTACGAATGCGTGCATGCGGACACGCACGCGGCGTGGCGGCGGTCACGGTGATGTCGTGTTGGGCTTCTGGCGCATCACGACTGCGAAGTTAATTCGATGGCACAAGCGACACAGGGCGCGACACGAACCCGCTGTGGAGCCGAGCCTATGCTCGGCTTCGGGAAGCCACCGCAGCCGAGCGCGGGCTCGGCTCTACAAACGTGGAGCCCCCACCAAAGTAAAGCCCCTTACAACGGCTTCGGCGAGAACGTCAGGGTGGCGATCACGCCGCGCTCGCCACCGGGGCGCACGCTCACCTGCCAGCCATACAGATCGCACAGACGGCTGACGATCGACAGGCCGATACCACCGCCCTGCGAATGGCCGGCGTGCGTGCCGCGATAGCCGCGCTGGAACAGCTTGGCGGCATCCTCTTCGCTCAGGCCCGGTCCGCTGTCGGTTACCGACACCGAATTGCTGCCGACAAAGACGCGGACCTCACCATCCTGCGAGTACTTCACCGCGTTGCCGATCAGGTTGCCCAGCGCCACCGACAATGCCGCCTCCGGCGCATCGATCACCAGGTTGCGTTCGCCTTCCAGCGCCAGTTCCAATGGCTTGCCGCCCAGCTGTGCGCGGTGGGCGTCCAGCAGCTGTTCGGCCACGCGGGCGACGTTGCTGGTGCCCTGCCCGCGTTCGTTGCGCGACAGCAGCAGCAGCGCGCCGATCAGGTCGCTGCACTGCTGTTCGGCACGCTGGATGCGCTGCAGACGCTGCAGCACCTTCTCATCCAGGCCGGGCCGGGTCAGCAGCAGTTCGGTGGCGCCACGGATCACCGCCAGCGGCGTGCGCAACTCGTGGCTGACGTCGGCGTTGAACTCACGGTCGCGCTGCACCACTTCGGTCAGCCGCGACGAATAGTCATCCAGCGCCTGCGCCAGCTGCCCCACTTCGTCATCGGGGAAACGTGGCGCCAGCGGCTCGGGCTCGCTCGTGCCGCCGCGATAGGCACGCAGCCGCGCGGCCAGGTCCGAAACCGGCTTCATCACCTTCGACGCCGACCACCAGCCCAGCACCAGCGACAACAGGCTGAACACCAGCACCGACAGTACCAGCGCGCGGTTGAGCTGCTGCCCGCCGCGCACGCTGTCGGTCATGTCGTAGGCCAGGAATGCCCAGGCGTCGGGCGTCTTGCGCACGGCCAGCTTGTAGGAATAGCGCTGGCCGCGCTCGTCCACGCCGCCCATGTTGTACAGGCCATCCTTGAACTCGTACCAGTCCGGCTCTTCCTCGCGCAGCGCCTCGAACTTGTCAGGCTTGATCAGGCGCGCACGCATCTGCTGCACGGGCAGGTCGGGGTTGCGATCCGGGCTCTCGTAGAACCGCCGCACGTACTCGTTGATGTTGCGGTTCATCACGTCTTCCACCAGTTGGTTTTCCACGCGCATGCGGGCCCAGTTGGTGGCGAACGCGAACAGTGTCGTCAGGCAGAAGCCCAACAACACGAACGAGACGATGATGCGGCTGCGCAGGCGCCGCCGATACGGCGAACGCCGGCGCTCCCCCTTGGTTGCCACGGAATCAGGCTTCCGGGGTGGCGATGCGGTATCCGATGCCATGGCGGGTCTGGATCAGCGGCACTTCAAACGGCTTGTCGACCACCGCACGCAGGCCGTGGATGTGGACACGCAGCGAATCCGAATCGGGCAGCTCTTCGCCCCAGACGCGGGTCTCCAGTTCCTGGCGGGTAACCACGGCCGGCGCGGCCTCCATCAGGGCCTGCAGGATCTTCAACGCGGTCGGGTTGAGCTGCAGCAGCTTGCCCTGGCGACGCACCTCCAGCGTGTCCAGGTTGTATTCCAGGTCGCCGGTTTCCAGCACGCGGGTCTGCACGCCCTTGCCGCGGCGCGACAGCGCGTTCAAGCGCACTTCCACTTCCTGCAGCGCGAACGGCTTGATCAGGTAGTCATCGGCACCGGAATCGAAACCGGCCAGCTTGTTGTCCAGCGAGTCGCGGGCGGTCAGCATCAGCACCGGGGTCTGCTTGCGCGCCTCGTTGCGCAGCTTGCGGCAGACTTCAATGCCATCCATGCCCGGCAGGTTCAGGTCCAGCACGATGGCGTCGAACTCGTGGACCACGGCCAGGTGCAGGCCGGTCACGCCGTCGGCGGCGAAGTCCACGGTGTGGCCACGATCCTCAAGGTAGTCGCCAAGGTTGGCGGCGATGTCGCTGTTGTCTTCGATTACGAGAATGCGCACTGGGACCTCTGGTTCTTGAAGGGTCGTCGGGGGGCCAGGCCCACCCGCTCAGGATGCCCCTGTGCGGGTGGACGCGACGTCTACCTGCTGAACGATACAGGTTCCATTCTTAACATTTCGTACCGACGGGGCGACACCGGGCAAGGCCCCTGCGTCGGCGGGTCAGCGGCTGATGCGCTGCTGGTCGGTCAGCGCCTGGCGGCTGTCTTCCTGGGCCTTGCGACGCTGGGCCACGGTCAGGCAGACACTGGTCGGCATGTTGCTGCCGGTCAGGCGCTCGCGGCGGCAGATCATGCGGCTGTCGGCCTGGGCGCGGGTCATGATGGTGTTGACGATCTCCTGCTCGTTGAACAGGTCGTTGCGCTCCTGCGGGGCCAGCTCATCCACCTTCTCGCGGCCATTCATCTTGATCCGGATCCGGTTCAGCGCCTGCTGCACGCGGCTCTTGTCCTCCAGCCCGATCTCGCTGTAGTCCTCGCTGCCCATGGCCGTTTCAACGCGGCGGATCTGTTCGGATACCGGGGTGAAGGCATCCATCTGCACGGTGTCCTTCTGCGCCTTGGCCTGCACGGTGGTCACCAGGCCGAGCGACAGCATCAGGGCGAGCGTAGTGATGCGGTACATGACGAGCTCCATGTTCGTCCATGAATAGGGTCTCGACTTTACGGTTGCGCCGATGCGTCCACAAGGGACGCACGGCAGGGTGACCGATGGCGGCCTGCGACCCGCCCAACCACGGTTACGGCTTGTAGTTGTTGAAGCGCTGGTTGTCGTTGAGCGTCTTGCGGCTGTCTTCCTGCGCCTTGCGGCGCTGGGCCACGGTCAGGCAGACGCTCTGCGGCATGTTGCTGCCGGTGGTGCGCTCGCGGCGGCAGACCATGCGGCTGTCGGCATGGGCGCGGGTCATGATCGTGTTGATCACTTCCTGGTCGTTGAAGATCTCGGTGCGGTCCTGCGGGCTCAACTGCTCCACCCGTTCGTGGTCGCCCATCTTGATCTTGATGCGGCCCAGCGCCTGCTGCACGCGGCTTTTGTCTTCCAGCCCGATCTCGCTGTAGTCCTCGGTGTTGATCGCCGTCTCAACGTTGCGGATCTGTTCGGCCACCGGTGCGTTGGCGTCGAACTTTACCTGCCCTTTCTCGGGCTTGGCGTGCGCGGTGGTGGCCAGTGCCAGGCCCAGCATCAGGGCGAAGGGGGTCATGCGCTGCATCGTTACCTCCAGGTTCTTCCATGAGTGGAACATCGGCCCTGCGGTGCCACCGATACGCCGTTACGGCACCCCGGTGGACCGAAAGGCGGTGCGGTCAACGCCCAGCGGGCGGTGGGCTGAGCGTGTTGTAGCTGCGCTGGTCGTTGATCAGCGCCTTGCCTTTCTCTTCGATCCGGCGCCGTTCGGCCACGGTCAGGCAGCGGCTCCTGGGCATGTTGCTGCCGGTGGTGCGTTCGTACCTGCAGATCTGCCGGCTGTCGTCATGGCCACGCGCCATCAGGGTGTTGATGCGTTCCTGCTCGTTGAAGACCTCGGCCTGCAGCTGCGGCGGCAGCTCCTGCACGGTCTGGCGTTCGCCCAGGTGCTGGCGGATACGCGACAGCGACTGCTGCACCTGGCCGCGATCCTCGGCAGACAGCTCGGCGTAGTCGGGGGCGGCCAGCGCGGCTTCCACCTGGCGCATCTGCTCGGCGACCGAGCCCTGCCGGTCCATCTGTACGGCGACCTTCTCCGGCTTGGCGGCAACAGCGCCAGACAGGCCCAGCAGCAACGCGATCGTCATGATGCGGTACATCGCCAACCTCCCGATCCATCCCGGAACGAAGGGCCAACTCTACGACCGTCACGCGGCCTCCACAAGAGACCTTGGGCACAGAGCCGACAGGCATAAAAAAGGCCCAGACGGTGCACCCGCCTGGGCCTGAAGTCGTATCCCGATACCGATCCTGCTGAGAGGCAGAGCTGCGGTTCGCTGAAGCCTACGCCGACGTCGATTAAAGCCTCGTTAAAGCCTTGGCTCATTCACCCATGAGAATCTCAACCCCATGAATAATCAGGGCTTTTTGATCTTCTCTACGTGTTCGATGATGCGTGTGGCCACGTCGACCCCGCAGGCCGCTTCGATGCCTTCCAAACCGGGCGTGGAGTTGACCTCCAGCACCAGCGGGCCGCGCGCGGAGCGGATCAGGTCCACGCCGCACACCGACAGGCCCAACGCCTTGGCCGAACGCACCGCCACCTGCTGCTCGGCGCGGCTGGCCTTGGCCGCCACGGCGGTGCCGCCAGCGTGCAGGTTGGAGCGGAAATCACCCTCCGGTGCCTGCCGCTGCATCGACGCCACCACCTGGTCGCCCACCACGAAGCAGCGCAGGTCGGCGCCCTTGGCCTCGCCGATGAATTCCTGCATCAGGAAGTTGGCGTACAGGCCGCGCAGCGCTTCGACGATGCCGCGCGAGGCACTGGCCTTCTCGGTCAGGATCACGCCGCGCCCCTGGGTACCTTCGTTGAGCTTCACCACATGCGGCGGCGGACCGAGCATGGACAGCAGGTCGACGGTGTCATCGGGGTTGTCGCCGAACACGGTGACTGGCATGTCGATGCCCTTGGCCGCCAGCAGCTGGTGCGCGCGCAGCTTGTCGCGCGAACGCAGGATGGCATCGGACGGATTGGGCGTGCGCGCGCCCATCAGCTCGAACTGGCGCAGCACGGCGGTGCCGTAGCGGGTGATCGAGGCGCCGATGCGCGGAATGACCATGTCCACGCCGGTCATCGGCCGGCCTTTGTAGTGCATGGAAAAGCCATCGGCGGCGATGCGCATGTAGCAGCGCAACGGGTCGAGGATGCGCACGGTATGGCCGCGCGCGCGCGCCGCCTCGACCAGCCGACGGGTGGAATACAGGGAGCTGTTGCGGGACAGGATGGCGAGCTTCATCGCGGCGGGATCGGTCGGCAGGCGCGCAGCATAGCGCGGGCGTGTGGCGGGCGGATGATGCCCGTCGCCGACGATCTCGAGCGTTGTGGATGAAGCTTCAGCTGTCCCGTTCAGCACTGGCCTGGAAGCCACGGGCCGCTTCGCCCAGCGCCGCCACGCAGGCCATCTGCAGGGCAGAATTGCTGAACGCCTGCTGGTAGATCTGTTCGAGCAGTTCCGCGGCCTTGGGACCACCGGCACGCCCGAGCGCGCGCACGGCCTCAAGCTGCTTGTTCGAGCCGACGCCGGCTGAAAGAAAGATCCGATGGATGCGCTCGACGACGTCGTTCCGGCAGTTCATGGAAGGCAGCTCCTGATCAGTATCCGCTCACGCTAGCTGCTCAGCGCCGGCCTGCCCATGGGAAAAGTTTGAAGCGTTACGCGCCCCTCCGCAGCGCCTCTAGGACTTCTACGAAAATGTCGCTTTCGGCTGGAAGCAGGCGAGCGTGCCGATCACCATGGAAGCTCCTCCCAAAGCGGAAATCCCGATGTCGAAAATGGAGCAACTTGCACAGAAGCTGCAGCAGTCCGCACACGCGGAGCAGGCCAGGGCCGCCGCTGTCGAAAAGCAGTACCAGGACTGGATCCAATCGCTGCATGTGTTGTTCGACACCCTCGAACGGTGGCTGCAACCGTTGGTGCAGGCGGAGGTGGCCACGCTGCGTCGGGACACGGTCACCATCACCGAGAATCCGTCATCCGGGGAACTGAAAACCTACGCGGCCCCCGCACTGACCCTGAACGTCAATGGCAAGGCCGCCGCGATCAAGCCTCTGGCCCGCTTCTGCTTCGGCTGCCAGGGACGGGTGGATATTCTGGCCCGGGAAAACCAGTGGCACCTGACACGGCACTTGGAGCCGGACGAGGTCTGGTACCTGCACACGCATGATCGCGCCCAGGGACGCGTGCTGGACGCCGACGCGTTGGCCGCGGTGTTCGCGGCGTACTGAGGCGGTCTGAAGGAACCTGCGCGGCGGAAACGCGGCGCGGTCTTGAAGGATGGAGCGGGCGATGGGAATCGAACCCACGTCAGTAGCTTGGGAAGCTACAGCTCTACCATTGAGCTACGCCCGCAGTGCGCGGTGAAAGTCTATGCGGTTGGGCCGGTAGAGCGCAATGGTGGCCACCGCATCCGCGAGGGGTCGGAGCCCTTTCCCTGCGGAAAGGGCTCCGACCCCGGCGGTTGCTGCTTAGTTAGAACGTGCCGCTGAAGTTGGCGAACAGGGTGGCGTCCTGCGCACGCTTCTGGCCGGTCGACGCGCTCAGGCCGAAGTTGCTCTGCAGCCCGAACAGTTCGGTGCGGGCACCCAGCACGACGGTGGCGTAGTTCTTGTCGAACTTCAGGCCCGGCACGCGGTAGCTGCCCAGTTCCGGCAGGGTCTGCAGCCAGGCGCTGGCCTGCTTGGTGTCCTCGAACTCGTGATCGTAAGTCACCTGCGCATACGGCTTGAGGGTGCCGCCATCGAAGCGGGCCTGCCAGCCAATGCGGCCGACGGTCGAATCGACGTTCTGGCGGTCATAGCCCAGTGCAGTGGCCAGGGTGCCGGCCGCGGCGCTTTCGGTGTAACCGTCGATCTTCACCTTCTGCCAGATCACCGAAGCGATCGGGCCGTGGCGGAAGCCGCCTTCGGTGCCGAACTCGTAACCGGCGTTCAGGGCGGCGGTCAGGTTGCTGCCGTCCGGCGAACCACCGTGCTCACGGGTGGCCGGGCCCAGCTGGACCTTGCGGTTCACGTCATAGGACAGCCAGGTGTAGCTGACCTGACCGTTCACCCAGATGCGGTCGCCGTACCAGCCAGCGAACAGACCGGCCGTGGTGTCCTTCTGCGTGAAGTCGCCGCGGTTGTTGCCGAAGTCGGCGTTGAGGCGACCGAAACCGGCGAAGCCGCCGAACACCATGCCGTCGCGTGCCCAGTCGATACCGAACAGACCGGCCGGGGCCAGCCCGTCGTACAGGTCGGCGTGGTCGTAGCGCTGCAGGTCACCCCGCACGCCACCCCACCAGGACAGGCCGTCAGCCGGACGACCGCCCAGGTGCATGCTGACCTGGTCGGCGCGCGAGCGGCCGATGGTCTGCGCCGAGTGGCTCAGCACCTGCTGCAGGCGCGGCGCTTCCAGCACCGAGACCGCGTACTGGCCCAGCAGCTGATGGCCGGCGGTGGTCGGGTGCACGCCATCGGCGAACAGGTAGGTGTTGGCCGCATCCGGGCTGACGTAGCTGGTCGGGTTGCAGGTCAGGATGCTCTGCGTCGAGTTGGCCGGATCGATCTTGCAGGCGGTGCTGGTGACGTTGGTGAAACCGTACATGCCCGGGTTGGCGGTCACTTCACGCAGGATGCTGAAGGTATCGAGCGGAATGAACTCGATGCCCGCCTGCTTCAGGCCACCGTACAGGGCCTTGTTGTAGCCGGCCGACAGTGCGGTGGCGGCGGCGGCATTGGGGCCGCGGAACTGTGGGGTGATGCCCACATCCGGCAGGTTCGGTACCAGCACGTACTGGGCGCCGGCCTGCTTCAGCGCACCCACCAGCGCGATCTGGTCGGTGACCGCTGCGCCGATGATACCCTGCACCTGGGCCTGCGACGCACCACCTGCCGCCGCACGGGTGGCCGCGAACAGATCATTGGCGCCTCCCCATACGGTGTACAGGGCGTTGCCGTCAGCCTTGCCACCGTTCGCGGCAAGGTAGCGGGTTGCTTGCGACTTCAGCGACGGAATCACGCCCAGGCCACCGGCCTCGTCCACTGACACGCGGGCACCGCCGACTGCATAGTTGTCACCGCTCTGGCCGTTGCCGTTGGCGGCGCCATTGAGGCCGTAGTAGTTGGCGACCTGCTGCGCCCACACCCAACCGGGGTTGGTGGTGAACTGGCCGGTGACCGGACGCACATCGGCCGGCAGCAGCGGGCGGAAATAGCCGGCGTCGGTCAGGCTGTCGCCGAAGAACACGGCCTTGGAATACGGGGATTCGCCTGCCATGGCCGGAACCGCGGCCAGCGCGATCGCGGCCGCCATCAGGGAGCGGATCGGGCGTTTGCTGAGCAGCATGTAAGAAACTCCTGTGGGGATATCGTTGAGGACCCGGCGGACGTACGCCGGCGCACGGTGAATGGTTTCACTGCGCCGCCTTTTGCTCACGCTGCGCCGCCGCATGGATTGTCGCCCGGCAGCGTCGGACAACACTGTGCCGGGGCTGGCGGCCGAGGCAATTTGCAAGGGTTCCGATCCGCGAAGGCCATAGGCGACAATGCGGCGATGAACATCCAGCTCAACGGCGAACCCCGTACCCTGCCCGCCTCGGCGACCCTCCACGATCTGCTGCAGGCCGAGCAGTTGCTGCAACGCCGGGTCGCGGTCGAGGTCAACGGCGAAATCGTCAGCCGCAGCCGCCACGGCGAGCACGTGCTGGCCGAAGGCGACGTGGTGGAGATCGTGCACGCGCTGGGTGGGGGCTGAGACCTGCGCGGGTGTTCAGGGGTCAGATCCCTTTGCCGGTGGCAAAGGGATCTGATCCCACGCTCGCCCCCGCCCTCTACGTGACCCCATCTTCAGGCGGATAAGCGATAATCGCGCCATGAACGTTCATGTCTCCCCCGATTCGCTGGTGATCGCCGGCAAGACCTATGGCTCGCGGCTGCTGACCGGCACCGGCAAGTTCAAGGACCTGGAAGAAACCCGCCTGGCCACCGAGGCCGCTGGCGCCCAGATCGTCACCGTGGCCATCCGCCGCACCAACATCGGGCAGAATCCGGGCGAGCCGAACCTGCTGGACGTGCTGCCGCCGGAGCGCTTCACCATCCTGCCCAACACCGCCGGCTGCTATACCGCCGAGGACGCCGTGCGTACCTGCCGCCTGGCCCGTGAGCTGCTGGACGGCCACAACCTGACCAAGCTGGAAGTGCTGGGCGACCAGAAGACCCTCTACCCGGACGTGATGCAGACCCTCAAGGCTGCCGAGCAGCTGGTCAAGGACGGTTTCGAGGTGATGGTCTATACCTCCGACGACCCGATCCTGGCCAAGCGCCTGGAAGAGATCGGCTGCGCTGCGGTGATGCCGCTGGCCGCGCCGATCGGTTCGGGCCTGGGCATCCAGAACAAGTACAACCTGCTGCAGATCATCGAAGACGCCAAGGTACCGATCATCGTTGATGCCGGCGTGGGTACCGCGTCGGACGCGGCGATCGCGATGGAGCTGGGCTGCGACGGCGTGCTGATGAACACCGCCATTGCCGGTGCGCGCAGCCCGGTGCTGATGGCCAGCGCGATGCGCAAGGCGGTCGAGGCCGGCCGCGAGGCCTTCCTGGCCGGGCGCATCCCGCGCAAGCGCTACGCCAGCGCCTCCTCGCCGGTGGACGGGCTGATCGGCTGATGACCAATCCTTTTGACAGCGCCGGTTCCAAGGCCCCGCCCAAGCCCTTCACCGTGAGCGAGGGCCGCCGCGAGGTGCGCAGCTTCGTGTTGCGCCAGGGCCGTTTCACTCCCGCCCAGCAGCGCGCATTCGACGAACGCTGGCCGCGCTTCGGCATCGATTACAACGGCCAGCCGCGTGACCTGGACGCCACCTTCGGCCGCCCGGCACACAAGGTGCTGGAGATCGGCTTCGGCAATGGTGCCGCGCTGCGCTTCGCGGCCCAGCACGACCCATCGCGCGACTACATCGGCATCGAGGTGCACGCCCCGGGCGTGGGCCGGCTGCTGAACGCGCTGGCCGAGGACAATGCCGACCACGTGCGCCTGTACCACCACGACGCGGTGGAAGTGCTGCAGAACGAGATCGCCGACGGCGCGCTCGATGAAGTGCGCATCTACTTCCCGGACCCGTGGCACAAGAAGCGCCACAACAAGCGCCGCCTGCTGCAGCCGGCATTCGCCGAACTGCTGGTGCGCAAGCTGCGCCCGGGGGGCCGCCTGCACTGCGCGACCGACTGGGAAGACTACGCCGAGCAGATGTGGGACGTGCTCGACGCCACCGCCGGGCTGGTCAACCGCGCCGGCCCGCGAGGCAGCGTGCCGCGCCCGGACTGGCGCCCGCAGACGCACTTCGAGACCCGCGGCCAGAAGCTCGGCCACGGCGTCTGGGACCTGCTGTACGACCGCACCTGACGATCGCCTGAGGACGCCGCGCCCCACATGGATACCGCGCTGACGCTGACCAACGACATGAAGCTCGTGCTCGGGCTGGTCGGCTTCACGATGGCGATGTTCCTGTTCGAGCGCATCCGCGCCGACGTGGTCGCGCTGGTGGTGCTGGTGGTGCTCGGTGTCACCGGCCTGATCGCACCGGAGGAGATCTTCGGCGGTTTCTCCGGTAACGCGGTGATGAGCATCATCGCCACCACCATCCTCGGTGCGGGCCTGGACCGCACCGGGGCGCTGAACCGGCTGGCGGCCTGGCTGCTGCGGCGCGGCCACGGCGTCGAGCAACGGCTGCTGATGATGACCACCGCCATCGCCGGCCTGAACTCGTCCTTCATGCAGAACCCGTCGGTGATGGCGTTGTATCTGCCGGTCGCCTCGCGACTGGCGGCGCGCACCGGGCTGACGATGCAGCGCCTGCTGCTGCCGATCTCGGCGGCGATCGTGATGGGCGGCGCGCTGACCATGGTCGGCAATTCGCCACTGATCCTGCTGAACGATCTGCTGGCCTCGGCCAACAACAACCTGCCTTCCGGCCTGGCCACCATCGAGCCGCTGCGCATGTTCGCGCCGCTGCCGATTGGCGTGGCGTTGCTGATCGCTTCGTTGCTGTACTTCCGCTACTACGGTGACCGCAAGCTGATCGAAGAGGAAAGCCTGGTCAATGACGGGGTCACCCCGGCGCGCACCGAGAGCTACTTCGCCAAGACCTATGGCATCGAAGGCGATGTGTTCGAGCTGGTGGTGACCGCCGAGAGCCCGCTGGTGGGCATGACCCTGGGCGAGGCAGAGACCCTGCACGATGCGCCGCTGCTGCTGGCGCTGAAGACCGGCAACGACACTCGCTTGGCACCGCCGGCGGAGATGCGCATCTGGGTCGGCAGCGTGCTTGGTGCGATGGGACCGCGCCAGCAGATCAGCGACTTCGCGCAGAACCAGTTCCTGCGCATGTCCTCGCGCCTGAAGCACCTGGGTGACCTGTTCAACCCCAGCCGTGCCGGTATTTCCGAGGCAGTGGTGCCACCGACCTCGAACGTGATCGGCAAGAGTGCGGCCGATCTGCGCCTGCGCAAGGAGCGCGGCATCAGCCTGCTGGCGATCAACCGCGACAAGCAGGTGATCCGCGAGGACGTGCGCGACGTGCAACTGCGCGCCGGCGACATGCTGGTGTTCCACAGCATCTGGACCGACCTGGCGCAGGCCGCGCGCAGCCGCGACTTCGTGGTGGTGACCGACTACCCGACCGGCGAGCAGCGCCCGCACAAGTTCAAGATTGCGATGGCGATCTTCGCGCTGACCATCCTGATCGCGCTGACCAGCAAGCTGCCGGTGGCGCTGACGCTGATGACCGGCGTGGCCGGCATGCTGCTGACCGGCGTGCTGCGCATGGACGAGGCGTATGCCTCGATCAACTGGAAGACGGTGTTCATGATGGCCGGGCTGATTCCGCTTGGCTGGGCGATGGACTCCAGCGGCGCGGCCGCATGGGTGGCCGGCCATACCATCGACAAGCTGCCGACCGGCATTCCGGTGTGGGTGCTGGAGGTGGCGCTGGCGCTGCTGACCACGGCGTTCTCGCTGGTGATCAGCCATGTGGGTGCGACCATCGTGATGGTGCCGATCGCGGTGAACCTGGCACTGGCAGCGGGGGGCAACCCGACCGCGTTCGCGCTGATCGTGGCGCTGTCGGCGTCCAACAACCTGATGACGGCCTCCAACCCGGTGATCTCGATGATCACTGGCCCGGCCAACTACACCCCGCGCGAGATGTGGCGGGTCGGCGGCCCACTGTCGCTGATCTATACCTGCGTGGTGGTGCTGATGATCAACCTGATGTTCTGAGGGTTGGGTTTGTTGGCAGGGCTGCGCCCTGCACCCGCAGAAGCCGAAGCAACAGCTGGCTTCCTGTGGGATGGCGGGGTGGGGGCGGGGGGGGGGGGGGCGGGCCCGTGCACACCGGTATCGCGGGGGCCCCAGGAAATACCTCCCAGTAAACGCCGGGGCCCCCAACAATCGGCACACCCCCCCCCCCAACCCCCCCCCCCCCCCCAAGACACGTTCACCCGGCGGCAGGGGGGGGCCCCCCCCGGGGCGGCACCGCG